>JACMKV010000426.1 GCA_014379915.1 Burkholderiales bacterium | reverse complement strand
TGCCGTTGTCGCTGGAAGCGCAAATGGAATGCCGCACGCTGATGCTGTCGTCGAATAACGTGCTGTCGCCGTCGAACGGCGAGCCCATCATCGTACCTTCGCAAGACATCGTTCTGGGTCTGTATTACGTGACGCGATCTGCCATCAATGCGCGCGGCGAAGGCCTGCGTTTTGCTGACGTCGGTGAAGTTTCGCGCGCCTATGAGTCGCGCCAGGTCGATCTGCATGCCCGCGTCGCCGTTCGCATCAAGGAAGTCGAGAGCGACAGCGACGGCGAGCGCCGTGAAAAGATCACGCGCTACGAGACGACCGTCGGCCGGGCGCTGCTGTCCGAGATCCTGCCGGCGGGTTTACCGTTCGCCCTGATTAACAAGGCGCTCAAGAAAAAAGAGATTTCCAGGCTGATCAACGCCGCTTTTCGCCGTTGCGGACTGCGTGAAACTGTGATTTTCGCGGACAAGCTGATGTACGCCGGCTTTACGCTCGCAACTCGCGCGGGTATTTCGATTTGCGTCGATGACATGCTGGTGCCGCCCCAGAAGGGCCAGCTGATTTCGGATGCCGAGAAAGAAGTGTCGGAAATCGAGAAGCAGTACACCTCGGGTCTGGTCACGCAAGGTGAGCGCTATAACAAGGTCGTCGACATCTGGGGCCGTGCCGGCGATCAAGTGGCCAAAGCGATGATGGAGCAGCTTGGCATCGAGCAGGTGATGGACTGGGATGCCAAGAAACACAGTCTGGTCCCGCTCAAGGACGACAAAGGGCGACTGGTCACCCAGGAATCGTTCAACTCAATCTACATGATGGCGGATTCCGGCGCGCGCGGCTCGGCGGCGCAAATCCGCCAGTTGGCCGGTATGCGCGGACTGATGGCCAAGCCCGACGGCTCGATCATCGAAACGCCGATTACCGCGAACTTCCGCGAAGGTTTGAACGTGCTCCAGTACTTCATTTCGACGCATGGCGCGCGTAAAGGCTTGGCCGATACGGCGTTGAAAACGGCGAACTCAGGCTATCTGACGCGTCGTCTGGTCGACGTGACGCAAGATCTGGTGGTGACCGAGCACGATTGCGGGACGGCGAACGGCGCCGCCATGAAGGCGCTGGTCGAAGGCGGCGAGGTCGTCGAAGCCCTGCGCGAACGCATTTTAGGGCGCGTCGCTGCCAACGATATCGTGCAGCAGGAAACCGGCGAGACGATTTTCGAAGCAGGGACCCTGCTCGACGAAGATGCGGTCGATACGATAGAGGCGCTCGGCATCGACGAAATCAAGGTCAGGACGCCGCTGACGTGCGACACGCGTTTTGGCTTGTGCGCGAAATGCTACGGCCGCGACCTCGGCCGTGGGCAGATGGTCGCAGTCGGCGAGGCGGTCGGCGTAATCGCCGCACAATCGATCGGCGAGCCGGGAACACAGCTCACGATGCGCACTTTCCACATCGGCGGGGCGGCGTCGCGCACGGCTGTCGTCAGCCAGGTCGAGAGCAAGTCGAACGGTGCCGCGCGCTTCACTCAGGTCATGCGTTATGTGAGCAATGCGCGCAAGGAACAGATCGTAATTTCACGTAGCGGTGAAGTCGTCATTCAGGACGATGCCGGTCGCGAACGCGAGCGGCATAAAGTGCCCTATGGCGCAACCCTGATGATCAAGGACAGCGACGCCGTCAAGGCCGGTCAGTTGCTCGCAACGTGGGATCCGCACACCCGTCCGATCATCACCGAATACGCTGGCACGGTGCATTTCGAGAACGTTGAGGAAAATGTCACGGTTGCCAAGCAGATCGATGAGGTGACCGGTCTGTCTACCCTGGTCGTGATCGATCCAAAGCGTCGTGGCGCAGCTCAGGCCAAGGGTCTGCGGCCGCAGGTCAAGCTGCTTGGACCCAATGGCGAAGAAATCAAGATGGCCGGCTCCGATCTGCCGGTCAATATCACTTTCCAGGTGGGTTCGCTGATCACGGTCAAGGACAGTCAGCAAGTCTCGGTCGGCGAAGTGCTCGCACGTATTCCGCAGGAAACCAGCAAAACGCGGGATATCACCGGCGGTTTGCCGCGCGTTGCCGAACTGTTCGAAGCGCGTTCGCCAAAGGATGCCGGCGTACTAGCCGAGGTGACGGGTACAGTCTCGTTCGGTAAGGACACCAAGGGCAAGCAGCGACTTGTGATCACCGATCTCGACCACGTGGCGCACGAGTATCTGATTCCGAAGGAAAAGCACGTGATGGCGCACGATGGCCAAGTCGTAAACAAGGGTGAGGTCATAGTGGACGGTCCACGCGATCCGCACGATATCCTGCGTCTGCTGGGCGTCGAAGCGTTGGCGCGCTACATCACGGACGAAGTGCAGGACGTTTATCGATTGCAGGGTGTCAAGATTAACGACAAGCACATAGAAGTGATCGTGCGGCAGATGCTGCGGCGCGTGCAGATCGCCGACGCCGGCGACACGCGCTTCATCCTGGGTGAGCAGTTGGAAAGGGCTGAAGTGCTCGAAGAGAACGAACGCGTCGCCGCCGAAGGCAAGCAGGAAGCGGTTTACGAATACCTGCTGCTGGGCATCACAAAGGCTTCGTTGTCTACCGATTCGTTCATTTCGGCTGCCTCGTTCCAGGAAACCACTCGAGTGCTGACCGAAGCTGCGATCATGGGCAAACGCGACGATCTGCGCGGTCTGAAGGAGAACGTGATTGTAGGTCGATTGATTCCTGCTGGAACCGGTCTTGCCTATCACAACGCGCGCCGGAAACAGCATTTGGGCCTCGACATTGCGGAAGGCCGCGCGTTGAGCGAAGAAAGCGTGGAGCAAGCTCAAAACAAGGAGTATGTTGCTTGACACTCTAGCCCCTTAGACCCTAAAATCGTCGGTCTTTTAGCCCCGTGCGGCCCGGTGTCGGCTGTGCGTCAAATAAGTCCGGCTGTGCGTCAATAAGTGCTTGATTCAATATACCGGGGCGGCAGAAATGCCGTCCCCGGTTTTTTAATCGAATAATTTAATCGAATGATGCGCCCACACGTGCACCGCAAGAGTTTTCGATAACGCCATGCCAACGATAAATCAATTAGTTCGGAAGCCGCGCACTGCGAAACGCGTGAAAAGCAAGGTGCCGGCGCTTGGCAACAGTCCGCAGAAGCGCGGTGTTTGCACGCGCGTTTATACGACTACGCCCAAAAAACCGAACTCGGCACTGCGGAAAGTTGCGCGGGTACGTCTGACCAACGGTTTCGAAGTATCGAGCTATATCGGAGGCGAAGGGCACAATTTGCAGGAACACTCAGTGGTACTGATTCGCGGCGGCCGCGTGAAAGATTTGCCGGGTGTTCGTTACCATACAGTGCGCGGCAGCCTCGATACCGCGGGCGTGAAAGACCGAAAGCAGGGGCGTTCGAAGTACGGCACCAAGCGGCCGAAAGCTGCTTAAAGTAAACAAGCTGCGCAATAAGTACAATTCGAGATTGCCATGCCCAGACGTAGAGAAGTACCGAAACGCGAGATACTGCCGGATCCCAAATACAGCAATCAGGACGTTGCGAAATTCGTTAACGTGTTGATGACGCGCGGTAAGAAATCGGTCGCCGAACGCATCATCTACGGCGCGCTCGCCCAGATCGGCAAGAAAACCGGAAAAAACCCGCTGGATGTCTTCACCCAGGCGCTGACGAATGTGCGCCCGGTCGTCGAAGTCAAGAGCCGGCGCGTCGGCGGCGCCAATTATCAAGTTCCTGTCGAAGTTCGTTCGCTGCGCCGCACGGCATTAGCCATGCGCTGGCTGCGCGAGGCGGCCCGCAAACGTTCGGAAAAATCGATGGGTGCGCGCTTGGCTAGCGAGTTGGCGGAAGCAGCGGAAGGCCGCGGCGGCGCAATGAAAAAGCGCGAGGAAGTGCACCGTATGGCCGAAGCCAACAAAGCTTTCTCCCATTATCGTTTCTAGTCTGCATCTTTTCCAAACGACAGCACTCCATTGAAGCCAGCTGTTAGAACTGAGGATTTAAAGGTAAAGCTGTGGCAAGAAGAACTCCCATCGAGCGCTATCGCAATATCGGCATCATGGCTCATATCGATGCCGGCAAGACTACGACCACCGAACGCGTGCTGTTCTACACGGGTGTTTCGCACAAGATAGGCGAGGTCCACGATGGCGCCGCCATCATGGACTGGATGGAGCAGGAGCAGGAACGCGGCATCACCATTACCTCTGCAGCAACTACCTGTTTTTGGAAGGGGATGGACAACAATCATCCCGAACACCGCATCAATATCATCGATACGCCGGGGCACGTAGACTTTACCATTGAAGTCGAGCGCTCACTTCGCGTTCTGGACGGCGCTTGCACGGTTTTCTGTGCCGTCGGCGGCGTGCAGCCGCAAACTGAAACGGTCTGGCGTCAGGCTAATAAGTACAAAGTTCCGCGCCTCGCGTTCGTCAACAAAATGGATCGCTCGGGCGCCAACTTCATGCGTGTTTTCGAGCAGATCAAAAGCCGCTTGAAGGCGAATCCAGTCCCGATTCAATTGCCGATCGGTGCAGAAGACAAGTTCGAAGGCGTCGTCGATCTGATCAAGATGAAGGCAATTTACTGGGACGAGTCGACGCAAGGCATGAAGTACGAAGAGCGCGACATTCCGGCGGAATTGCAGGCGGAAGCCGAAAGCTGGCGCGAAAAGATGGTCGAAACGGCGGCCGAAGCGACCGAAGAACTGATGCACAAATATCTCGAGGAAGGCGGGCTTTCCGAAGCCGAGATCAAGCAGGGCTTGCGTTTGCGCACGACGAACAACGAAATCGTGCCGATGCTGTGCGGTTCAGCGTTCAAGAACAAAGGCGTGCAGGCTATGCTCGATGCGGTCATCGACTTTTTGCCCTCGCCAGTCGATATTCCGCCGGTCAAGGGCGAGCTCGAAAACGGTCAAGCGGCCGAACGCCGCGCCGCCGATGACGAAGCTTTTGCTGGCCTGGCATTCAAGATCGCCACCGATCCTTATGTCGGTCAGTTGATATTCTTCCGCGTTTATTCCGGCGTCGTGTCATCCGGCGACACCATCTACAACCCGATCAAGGGCAAGAAAGAGCGCATCGGTCGCCTGTTGCAGATGCATGCAAACCAGCGCGATGAGATCAAGGAAGTTCGCGCCGGTGATATTGCAGCTGCCGTTGGTTTGAAAGAGGCGACTACCGGAGAAACGCTGTGCGATCCGGATCGCATCATCACGCTCGAGCGTATGGAATTCCCCGAGCCGGTGATTCACGTCGCGGTCGAGCCGAAAACCAAAGCTGATCAGGAAAAAATGGGAATCGCGCTGAATCGCCTGGCGCAGGAGGATCCGTCGTTCCGGGTTCGTACCGACGAAGAGACCGGCCAGACCATTATTTCCGGCATGGGCGAGTTGCACCTCGAGATTATCGTCGACCGCATGAAGCGCGAGTTCAGCGTCGAGGCGAATGTCGGTGCGCCGCAAGTCGCCTACCGTGAGGCGATCAAGAAGCAGGTTGAAGTCGAAGGCAAGTTCATCAAGCAATCGGGTGGCCGCGGCCAATATGGTCACGTCTGGCTCAAGATGGAGCCGAACGAGGCCGGTAAAGGTTTCGAATTCGTCGATGCAATCAAGGGTGGTGTGGTCCCGCGCGAATATATTCCCGCAGTGCAAAAGGGTCTCATCGATACCCTGCCGAATGGCGTGCTTGCGGGCTTCCCGGTTGTCGACGTAAAAGTTACGTTGTTCGACGGTTCATACCACGATGTCGACTCGAACGAAAACGCGTTCAAGATGGCGGCATCGATTGCGTTCAAGGATGGTATGCGTAAAGCCACACCGGTACTGCTCGAGCCGATGATGGCTGTCGAAGTCGAAACGCCCGCCGATTTCATGGGCAACGTTGTCGGAGATTTGAGTTCGCGGCGCGGCATGATTCAGGGCATGGAAGATTTACCTGGCCTGAAAGTGATACGCGCCGAAGTGCCGCTCGCCAAGATGTTCGGCTATTCGACGGCGCTGCGCTCGGCAACTCAAGGCCGCGCAACGTACACGATGGAATTCAAGCACTACACCGAAATGCCCAAAAACGAAGCAGAAGCAATCATCAACAAGAAATAAGCAAGGAAGACAGATC
>JACMKV010000425.1 GCA_014379915.1 Burkholderiales bacterium | reverse complement strand
GGGGAACCGATCCCTGATCCCCGATCCCTAGCCTCTAGGAGTCACGAATGAAAGCATTGCTCGATTTATTCAAGCAGGTCACGCAGGAAGAAGAATTCGATGCGATCAAGATCGGCTTGGCGTCGCCTGAGAAAATCCGCTCGTGGTCGTACGGCGAAGTCAAAAAGCCCGAGACGATCAACTACCGAACGTTCAAACCCGAGCGCGATGGTTTGTTCTGCGCGAAAATTTTCGGGCCGACCAAGGATTACGAATGCCTGTGCGGCAAATATAAGCGGCTCAAGCATCGCGGCGTGATCTGCGAGAAATGCGGCGTCGAAGTCACTCTATCGAAAGTTCGCCGCGAGCGCATGGCGCATATCGAGCTCGCGAGTCCGGCCGCACACATCTGGTTTTTAAAGTCGCTGCCGTCGCGGCTTGGCATGGTGCTCGACATGACGCTGCGCGATATCGAGCGCGTGCTGTATTTCGAAGCTTACGTCGTGACCGATCCCGGTATGACGCCTTTGCAGCGTTGCCAGCTGTTGACCGAAGACGATTACCTGACCAAAGTCGAGGAACACGGCGATGATTTCTCCGCGAGCATGGGCGCCGAAGGCATACGCGACCTGTTGCGCAGCCTGAATTTGAATCGCGAGCTTGAAGATCTGCACAAGGAGCTCGAGGCGACCGGTTCGGACACCAAGATCAAGAAAATCGCCAAGCGCCTGAAGGTACTTGAAGCATTCCACAAATCCGGCATCAAGCCCGACTGGATGATTATGGAAGTGCTGCCGGTGTTGCCCCCGGAATTGCGTCCGCTGGTGCCGCTGGATGGCGGCCGCTTTGCGACATCCGATCTGAACGACTTGTACCGGCGCGTCATCAATCGCAACAATCGACTGAAGCGGCTGCTGGAATTGAAAGCGCCCGAGATCATCGTGCGCAACGAAAAGCGGATGTTGCAGGAATCGGTCGATTCCCTGCTCGACAACGGCCGTCGCGGCAAGGCGATGACCGGCGCCAACAAGCGCGCGCTGAAGTCGCTTGCCGACATGATCAAGGGCAAGGGCGGGCGCTTCCGTCAGAACCTGCTCGGCAAACGTGTCGACTATTCCGGCCGTTCGGTGATCGTCGTCGGCCCGCAGCTCAAGCTGCATCAATGCGGTCTGCCGAAGAAAATGGCCCTCGAACTGTTCAAGCCGTTCATCTTCCACAAGCTCGAAGTGTTAGGGCTTGCTACCACGATCAAGGCCGCCAAACGGCTGGTTGAGCAGGAAGTACCGGAGGTTTGGGATATCCTCGAAGATGTCATTCGCGAGCATCCGGTCATGCTGAATCGCGCACCGACATTGCATCGGCTCGGCATACAGGCGTTCGAGCCGGTGCTGATCGAAGGCAAGGCCATTCAGTTGCATCCGCTGGTGTGCGCCGCTTTCAACGCCGACTTTGACGGCGACCAGATGGCTGTGCACGTACCGCTGTCGCTCGAGGCGCAACTCGAGGCGCGCTCGCTGAAGCGCGCATCCAAAAAAGTGCTGTTCCCGTCGCACCGCCCACCCTCGATCGTGCCCTCGCAGGACCACGGGCGG
>JACMKV010000054.1 GCA_014379915.1 Burkholderiales bacterium | reverse complement strand
GTCCAGCTGGAACTGAACGGCCTTTCGAAAATCGGCTCCAATCCGCTCGACGTTCTCAAGCAAAACATTTTCGGCTATCGCGAAATTCGCGCAAGCGGCGCCGCCCCGGTGGGGGCGATATCGGAACCTTACTGAGCCGAACCGTACTAGCCGAATTTACTGTGCCAGGTCGTACTGATTTGAGCCTTACTGATTCGAGGTAGTACATGCCCTGTTTCCGCCATGCGGCGCTCGCCGCTTTCGCCCTCTATGCCAGCGTCGGAATTGCAAACGCGATACAGGCAGCGAAACCCGCCAATGCCGTCGTACCCATCGATCGCATCATCGCGGTAGTCAATGGGGACGTGATCACCGAGTTCGATCTCGGCGATCAGATGAAATTCGTGACGCGCCAGTTGAGCAAGCAGGAAACGCCGCTGCCGCCGCGCGAGGTGCTCGAAAAGCAGTTGCTGGAACGCATGATCAACGAGCGCGTGCAAATGCAATTCGCCAAGGAAACCGGTTTGCGCATCGACGATGCGCAGCTCGAAAAAACCATAGGCCGAATCGCTCAGGAAAATTCGATGACGGTGCAGGCATTTCGCGACGCGCTCGTCGCGGACGGCATCAGCTTCAATAAATTCCGCGAGGAAATTCGCGGTGAGATCATCAAGGCGAGGCTGAAGGAGCGGGAAGTCGATAACAAAATCACCGTGACCGACAGCGAAATCGATAATTTCATGGAAAAGCGCGAGGCGCAGATCGGCCAGGCGGAGGAATATAACCTCGCGCACGTCCTGGTCCGCGTGCCTGAGCAGGCCAGCCCTGAGCAGGTTCAGGAAAAGCGCGCGCGCGCCGAGCAGGCGCTCGCGCAGCTCAAGGAAGGCGCACCGTTCGCTCAGGTCTCCGCCGGCTTTTCCGACGCGCCCGACGCGCTTGAGGGCGGCAGCATGGGATGGCGCGCGCCAGCGCGGTTGCCCGATATTTTTGTCGAGCCGCTGAAGACAATGAAGACTGGAGAAGTCAGCGCAATTTTGCGCAGCCCGAACGGTTTTCACATCCTCAAGCTGCAGGAGAAGCGCGGCGGCGATGATGCGCCAGTCATTGTCGAGCAGACCAACGCGCGCCATATCCTGATCAAACCCAGCGAGCTGACTTCCGAGGCCGACGCGAAAAAACGGCTGACGAATTTGAAGGAGCGGCTCGACAACGGCGCCGATTTCGCTGAGCTCGCGCGGCTGAATTCCGAGGATGGCAGCGCCGGCAAAGGTGGTGATCTCGGCTGGATTTCACCCAGCGACACCGTGCCTGATTTCGAGCGCGCCATGGCGGCGCTGCAGCCCGGCCAGATCAGCGAGCCGATTCAATCGCAGTTCGGCTGGCATTTGATTCAGGTGCTCGATCGCCGCAAGGAAGACGTGTCGGAAGAGAAGCAGCGCCTGCTGGCCCGCCAGGCGGTGCGCGCGCGTAAATCCGATGAGGCGTACCAGGAATGGTTGCGCCAACTGCGCGATCAGGCCTATGTCGAGTATCGGCTCGAAGACCAATAACAGGCTGTTGCAAAACTACTGCGCTTGCCAATACGTCGTTGCTCAGGGCCTCAAAATGCTCATGTATTCCCACGCCGCCGCGACACGGTACCCGAAGGGCTGGTGCGGGAGCGGCGGCAAGCGGCTGTTCCCGCTCCAGGCGCTTCGCGCCTCCGTGTCACAGCCGCATTCCGATTTTTCGGCCCGTAGCGCCTCGTCCTGGCTGCGCTCGCTACGTTTTTCAACAGCCTGTTAACTCTGCGTCGTGTCTTGCGTCGGGGATCTGCAAGGGTCCTCGCGGGGCGCGCGCCTGATTTGCCCTGCTCACGTCGAATCATTCAACGTTGGCCACAAAGTTCAGCCAGCTCGCGCCGCTCGCCCTGACTGCCGGGGAACCCGCCGGTATCGGCCCGGATCTGTGCGTGCTGCTTGCGCAAAAGTGTCGGGCTAAGCCGATCGTTGCGATTGCCGACCGGGATTTGCTCGCCGCACGTGCGCGCGAACTCGGCTTGCCGCTGCGGCTGGTCGAATTCGCTGATGAGAGTGGCGGCGAGATTGCCGATGAGCCTGGCGAATTGAGCGTTTTGCATCTGCCTGTTGCGGAAACGGTGGTCGCCGGCAAGCTGAATCCGGCAAATAGCCGCTATGTGCTGCGGACTTTGCAGCTCGCTGCCGACGGCTGTGCGAGTGGTCGGTTTTCCGCCATGGTCACAGCACCTGTTCAGAAATCCGTGATCAATGACGCCGGCATTCCATTCATCGGCCACACTGAATTCCTTGCCGGGCTGACCGGCGCTCAAGAAGTGGTGATGATGCTGGTCGGCGGCCCAGAAGGAAACGCGCAGGCGCGTTTGCGCGTTGCGCTTGCGACGACGCATCTTGCGCTGAAAGACGTTGCCGCCGCGATCACAAAAAATAAAATCGAGGCCGTGCTGCGCATCCTGCTGAATGATCTGATGCGCCGCTTCGGCATCGCCCAACCGCGCATCCTGGTAGCAGCCCTGAATCCGCACGCCGGCGAATCCGGCCATCTCGGGCGCGAGGAAATCGAGGTCATTTCCCCCGTTCTGGGCAAACTTCGCGGCGAAGGCTTCGACGTGCGCGGTCCGTTGCCGGCCGATACGCTGTTCAATCCGGAGCGCCTGCGTGATGCCGACGCCGTGCTCGCGATGTATCACGATCAGGGCTTGCCGGTGTTGAAATATGCGAGTTTCGGCAGCGGCGTCAATGTCACGCTGGGCCTGCCCATCATCCGCACTTCAGTCGATCACGGCGCTGCGCTCGACCTGGCCGCGACCGGAAATATCCACGACGGCAGCCTGCTCGCGGCAATCGGAATGGCATCGGAGCTGGCCGGAAATGCCATTGCTCATCCCTCCGGCCTAGCAATCGTCAATGTTTAGTCAGCTCAAACTGTGGTCGGCAGGTCTAATAGCGCCGAGTCTACTTATATCCCTTCCCGCATATGCGACCAACGGCTTGAATCTCACTGGCTTCGGTGCGGAATCGGCGCTCATGGGCGGCGCCGATATCGCGGTTGCTCGCGAT
>JACMKV010000424.1 GCA_014379915.1 Burkholderiales bacterium | reverse complement strand
CGGGGTCGAGATCGAAAAATACCATCCCGTGAAGTGGTACACAATCGCGCGTTTGAACAACCGCACGCACCGCAAACTGCTCATAGTGGACGGCAACATCGGTTTCACCGGCGGCGTCGGCATCGCCGACATCTGGACCGGCAACGCGCAGGACCCGGAACACTGGCGCGACTCGCACTTCCGCATCGAAGGCCCGGCGGTGGCGCAGATGCAGGCGGCGTTCGTGGAAAACTGGACGGAGGTGACCGGTACAGCGCTTCACGGGCGCGACTATTTTCCGCCGCAGGAGCCGGCCGGCAAGCAACTTGCCCAGGTTTTCAAAAGCTCGCCGATCGGCGGTAGCGAAAGCATGCACCTGATGTATCTGATGTCGATCACAGCGGCGCGCGAGTCGATTCTGCTGTCGAATTCGTATTTCGTGCCGGATGAGTTGACGGTTGGGACGTTGATCGCCGCTTTGGCTCGCGGCGTCAAAGTCAAAATCATCGTGCCCGGAACACACACTGATACTGAATTGGTGCGCTCGGCATCGCGTTCCCTGTGGGGAAATCTGATGCGCGCCGGCGCCGAGTTCTACGAATATCAGCCGACCATGTTTCACTGCAAGGTGATGGTTATCGATGCGCTCTGGGTGTCGGTCGGCTCGACGAATTTCGATAGCCGCTCGTTCCGGCTGAACGATGAAGCCAATCTGAACATATACGACGCCGAATTTGCGCGCCGCCAGATGGCGGTTTTTGAAGACGATCTGAAAAAATCGCGCCGCATCAGTTTGCAGGAATGGGAAAACCGTCCGCTGCTTGAAAAGCTGCTCGATAAAACCGCTGAGCTGTTCAGCACCCAGCTATGAGCATTGCCAGTGCATGCGATGGTGGGCGCGGGCAGCCCGAATGCCTGGTGCTGGGTATCGAAACCTCCTGCGACGAAACCGGCATTGCGCTATATCACAGCCACCGCGGTCTGCTGGCGCACAAGCTGTATTCGCAAGGCGCGCTGCACGCGGAATATGGCGGCGTGGTGCCCGAGCTTGCATCGCGCGATCACATTCAGCGCGTGCTGCCGCTGACCCTGGCAACGCTGCGCGACGCATCGTGCGCTCTGAATGACATCGGACTGATCGCCTACACCGAAGGACCCGGCCTGGCCGGCGCGCTGCTGGTCGGCGCCAGCGTGGCATGCGGTCTTGCCTATGCACTTGGCATACCAGCGATCGGCATTCATCATCTCGAAGGCCATTTGTTGTCGGCGCTGTTGTCATCGCCCGCGCCCGACTTTCCATTCGTCGCGCTGTTGGTCTCGGGCGGCCATAGTCAGTTGATGAAAGTCGCAGCGATCGGCGACTACACGCTGCTGGGTGACACCGTCGATGATGCAGCCGGAGAGGCTTTCGATAAAACCGCGCAACTGCTGGGTCTCGGTTATCCGGGCGGCCCGGCGCTCGCCAAGTTGGCCGAAAGCGGCAATGGGCAACGCTTCAAGTTGCCGCGGCCGATGCTGAACAGCAATGATCTGAATTTCAGCTTCAGCGGTCTAAAAACAGCCGTAGCAATGCTCGTCCGAAATCAACGCGATAGCGAAGCGAGCAGGGCGAGCGAGGCCCGCGGGGTACGCGCAGACGCAACCTTGCTGGCCGATATCGCCGCCTCGTTTGAAGCAGCAATCGCCGAGGTGCTGGTCGCAAAATCGGTTGCCGCGCTCGAACAGACCGGGCTCAGGCGGCTGGTCGTCGCGGGTGGGGTAGGCGCGAACCGGCGATTACGCGCGAGTCTGTCGGCAGCGGTTAAGCGTCGAGGCGGCGAAGTCTATTATCCACCGCTTGAATTTTGTACCGATAACGGCGCCATGATCGCACTGGCCGGCGCCATGCGCGCACTGAAGGTGCGGGATCAAGCAAGCGAAAGCGGGATGGAAAATCTGCGGTTTACCGTCAAGCCACGCTGGGATTTACAGGAAACCGGTGATCAACAGCGCGCTTTTCCCAGGCCAGCTATCCTTTGCTAATGCCACGAGCTGATCGGGCTCTGAGCTGATCGATGTTTGCCTTGTGACGCCAAACCAGCAAAGCGGACATAAGCAACACGCTGATGCTGTACACATGGAATCCAAACAGAGCGAACGCAAACATCGGCGCAATCGATGCCGCGGCAAGGGCGGCCAGTGCGGAAACCCGAAACAGCAACATTGCGGTCAGCCAGGCAAACATCGCGGCAAGGCCCAGCCAGACGGATAGCGCGAACAGAATGCCGCTCGCCGTCGCTACACCTTTGCCGCCTTTGAAGCGCAGGAATAGCGGAAACAGATGGCCCAGGAATACGGCGAGGGCAGCGCCCGCAATGGTCCAACCTGGGTGAATGGGCGGAGCGTAGTGTTGCGCGATGACGACGGCAATCCATCCTTTCGCCGCGTCACCCAGCAAGGTCAGGACCGCTGCCGACTTCTTCCCGCTACGCAGAACGTTTGTCGCGCCCGGGTTCTGCGAACCGTAGGTACGCGGGTCAGGCAGGCGGAACGCGCGGCTGACCAGGACGGCAAACGGAATCGAACCGATCAGGTAGGCAAGCAGCACGATTAGCGCGGCGATCATCTAGCCCGAAAGTCGACATCGGCTGCGCCATAACCAGACGTCAGTTGCGGAAATGAGGCGGCAAAACCGCAGGACGATGCCGTCACCATACAATCGATCGGATCATTGAAAAGTAGCGAGGTTGGGCATGGACATCATCTTCATCAGCGAACATAAATTCGAAACCCTGATCGGCATTTACGAATGGGAGCGCAAGGTCCCGCAGACGATCCAACTGGATCTCGAAATCGGCGTTCCCGGCGGCCGGGTCGTAGCGACCGATGAAATCGGCGACACCATCGATTATGGCGCCGTCACGCGTCGCATCGAAGAATCTCTCGGACAGCAGCATTTCCTGTTGCTTGAAAGGATGGCGGAACACGTAGCGAGTCTCGTCATCGATGAATTCAGGGCGCCGTGGGTGCGCGTGACAATTGCGAAACTGGCCATTATACGCGGCGTAAAAAAGGTCGGCATCAGGCTCGAGCGCGGCCAGAAAAACTAGCTGGTGGCGCCGTCAGTCGAAGGTTCGTATCGATGCTTGAAAAGTTGTGATCAGCCGCGCGGGTGATGTACGGCGTGCAGTTGCTTCAGCCGTTCGCGTGCGACGTGGGTGTAGATTTGCGTCGTTGAAATGTCTGCATGACCGAGCAGCAATTGCACAACACGCAGGTCAGCGCCGTGATTGATCAGATGCGTCGCAAACGCGTGGCGCAGCGTATGCGGCGAAACCGACCGCAGACCGGAGAGCCGGGCGTAACGTTTGACCACGTACCAAAATGCCTGTCGCGTCATCGGCCTGCCGCGGTTAGTCACGAACAAGGCGTTACTCAATCTGCCGCGGGCTAAACCGGGGCGGGCTTCGGCCAGATAGCGCCGAATCCATGAATGCGCCTCTTCGCCGAGCGGCACGAGACGCTCCTTGCCGCCTTTTCCTGTCACGCGGACGACGCTCATGTCGAGCGATACTTCGCTATGCGTCAATCCGATCAGCTCGGAAACGCGCAAGCCGGTCGCATACAAAGTCTCGAGCATGGCTTTGTCGCGAAGGCCTAGCGCGACGTCGCATTCAGGGACGGCCAGCAGCTGTTCGACATCAGCTTCGGTAAGGCTTTTCGGCAGCGAGCGCGGCAACCTCGGCGCGACGATGCGCAAGCTCGGATCGACTTCGATTTTGCCGGCGCGAAGTGAAAACCGAAAAAAACGTTTCAAACTGGATAGCAGGCGCCGCGTACTGCTCGGCTTGGCGCGCTGGTCGAATCGGGAGGCAATATAGGCTAGTAGATGGCCATGATCAGCCTCGATCAATGTTTTATGGCGCGGGTTCAGCCATGCGGCGAGCTGCCTGAGGTCGCGACGATAGCTTTGCAGGGTGTTGCGCGACAAGCCGTCTTCCATCCATAAGCCGTCGCAAAATTCGTCGAGCACGCGCTCGTCACGCGAGTCTGTTGTACTCGAAGTGGAGGAGTGACCGGCTTTGCGGACTGATGCCATGCGTACGGATATTCGATCTTTCCGGCAAAACCTGCGCTAAGGTAGGTCCTGTTACTGCCCGGCGGTCTTTGCTGAAGATAACGCATCAGTAGACCGCTGATACTGGGCGCGAAAGCTATCCAGAAGATTATTCTTGATAGTCAAATCGCCGGGCGCAAGTTTTGCGGCCTGCTTGAGCGCATCGACCGCGCGCGGATAGTCCGCGAGATGGTCATAGCCGATGCCAAGGCAATGCCAGCCTTGTGAATGTTTGGGCTCGGCAAGGCTCCACGCGCGGCAGTGCTTGACCATCTCTTTCCAGTCGCGCTTGTCATCTAGACGCCGCGCTTCACGAGTGAACTTTTCGGTCTGCACCGAGGCGGCCGCTGTATCGATTCGCGGCGCTGCCGCGATGGATACCGGCGCCGGACGGGGTGCCGGTCGGTCGGAAAATCTTTCGAGCAGCGGTTCGACGATACTGGCTCTGGCGACACCGCTTACCTCATGAACGGCACGTTGCAAATCCTGCGTCGTGTTTAACAACGGATTCACCCAGGCTGTTCCATATAACCAAAATAGTAGCAGCGCGACCGCGCCTGCAGCCGGACCATAATCGAAGCCAAGTTCACGATGAGTAACCAGGCAGTCGCCATCGAAATCCCATGACGTTTCTTTCATTCTGAGCAAGTGTCGGCGCGCCTTGTCCATCGCAATCAGATTCAGCAGTGGTATTCCGCACGCCGCGCCGCGCACCCATACGCGAAAGCAGCGTTTGACGACTTCCCAGGGCCGCGCGCCCGGGCCTTCGCGCAACGACGGATCGCTCGCGCTGAAGCGCAGTTGCACATTGGTCAGCCATTTACCGGGCGTGGTGCGAAAGCCATTCAAAAGCAGGATCTCGATCAACATCCACGACGCCGGAATCGCCATCGCCGCAATCAGCGGCTTGGTCAGGAACAAGTGCAGGTCGGGCGCAATCAATCCTTGGCCTGCCGCGACACGTATTAAAGCATCGGCCGCGAGGCCCCAAAGGCCATAATCGATAAGGCGTGCCGTGAGCCGTCGCCATGGCCTTTCGCCGCTGACAGGTTTGGCGACACGTTGGAATTTCGCGACCACCGGGCCCATTCGCCTTAAGCCCAATGTTCCCGAAAGTGCTGTTCTCGGTGGGCTGATTGTCAGTGGCCCGTCAGAACCGGGCTCGGCCGATGAGGTGGAGCGCGGCCGGTCCGCGTCTTTCAGTTTCGCAAGGTCGCGCTGCGTATTGGAACCGAACTCCTTGCCGGAGGAACTTGCAACGGGCGCAAGATCGGCCTGAGACGGCGCTATCGTTGCCGGCGATACCTGCGGCGAAGGCGTTTCACTGTTTAGACCAACGGTAGTATTAGCGGCGCGTACGCGCAGATTGAACTCGGCGAGGCGCGAATCATATTCGGCGCGTTTGTCCGCGCTGGTCAGGATGCTGCAGGCTTGATTGATGAAACGCAGCGTCTCTTCGGCATCTCCTTGCAAATTGCCGCGATGGTAATCTCTGACAAGCGCGCGCAGCGCCGCCTTGATTTCTGCTGGCGGCGCGGTTTCTTTGATACCGAGCGTTTGATATAAAGTGGTTTCCAAAGGCTTTTTTCGCTGGATAGGCGCTTTGACGGCGTTATCTTGAGCAAAAAAAGCGGTGGGTACAATAGACAGCCGACGTACGGCTAGTGGAAGGCGGCGCGCGGACACCGGCGAAGCCGGCCGTTCGCGGGAAGCGCGCCTCGGCCCCGCCTCCCGCCCCGGATGGCTTCGCCAACGCCGTGTCGGCGG
>JACMKV010000423.1 GCA_014379915.1 Burkholderiales bacterium | reverse complement strand
TTCGACAACTTGGTCAGCGCGTCGGAGAACGGCTTTACATACGAGTCCGGCGCTGCCCAGTCAAGATCGCCGCCATTCTTTGCCGAGCCGGTGTCCTTCGAGGCTTTCGCAAGCTCCTCGAACTTGCCACCTTTCTTTAGCTGCTCGGTGATCGCTTTGGCTTCATCTTCTTTCTCGACCAAAATGTGGCGCGCGCGGTATTCCTTACCGCCGACTTTCGCCTTCTGCTGCTCATAGGCAGCCTTGATCTGGGCGTCGGTGATCGGAGCTTTTTCGACCTCATCGCGCAGCAATGCCTGAATCAGCGTGTTCTGCCGTTGCACGTCGAGCATGAACTTGACGTCAGCCTTTTCGGCCACGCCGCGGCGTTGCGCTTCCTGCAGCAAAATTTCATTCTGGATCAGGCGATCCTTGACCTGCTTGCGCAGCTCGGGCGAATCCGCCTGCCCTTGCTTGGTCAGCTCCTTGACCCACGCGTCTTCACGCGCTTTCGAAATCGGCTTGTTGTTAACGACGGCGACGTTCTGCGCCATGGCGATACTGCTCGCGAGCGACAGCACGGCGATAAGGGCAGACCGTTGCATCAATCGGCTACGTTGCATAGGAGGCTAGTGTCCTGAAGGATGATTTGGTGAAAAATCGGCGTTGGGTGGACCCGGGTTGGGATCCGAAAAAGGCGCCCGTTCGACCTCGTCAGGAGCCAGTAGGTTCATCGCGAGCGCATGGATTTCGCGCTGCATCAGATCACTCAAAAGATCATACACGAGGCGATGGCGCGCGATTTTGGATTGCCCCGCGAATCGAGCGCTGACCAGCCGCAATTGATAGTGCCCGCCGCCGCTTGCAGCGCCCGCGTGCCCGGCGTGACTGGCGCTGTCGTCGCGCAACTCGATCGCGAGCGGTTCAAGGGTCGCGAGTTTCGAGCGCATCCGGTCAATGACGGTTTCAGGCATCTGGCGCTTCCTTCAAATGCCGACTCAGATAGACGCCGAGCCCAAGAACGAAGGCGAACGTGAGCCCGATCAAGCCGAAAGTCTTGAAGTCAACCCATTGTTCGGTCGTGAATGTGTACGCGACATAAAGATTCGCCGCCCCGAGAAGTGCGAAGAAACCCGCCCAGAGCCACAGCATGCGGTCCCACACGGCGGCCGGCA
Source organism: Burkholderiales bacterium (assembly GCA_014379915.1). Lineage (GTDB taxonomy): Bacteria > Pseudomonadota > Gammaproteobacteria > Burkholderiales > JACMKV01 > JACMKV01. Next base: position 661 of record JACMKV010000423.1, on the reverse strand, counting down.
GTTGGAGCTCGGAACCCAGCAACGCAGATAACAGGTTGCGCTGGAACAGCACACGCCCTCCCACCAGGATGGCGGCGAAGCTCCAGTAGAGCAGGCTCGGCTTCCACTTGATGAACAACTCGTTTTGCAGCCAGATCGTCATGCCACCGAACGCCACGATCAGGATCGCCGACAGCCATAGCATCGGCTTCACCGGCTGCCGGCGCATCAGCAGCCAGCCGACCTGCAGCAGCGTAGCGACGATTGCAATCGTGGTCGCGACGATAACGGCAACCAGGTCGGGAAACGTAGCCGACGCGGCGACGGGGCCGAAGGCAGCCGCGACAAAGGCCGCAGACTCCTCGGGAAAACTCTTGCCGATGCGGTACGCGATAAAAAACGCGGCGACCGGAAACAGATCGAACAGAAGCTTCACGTTTTATCTATTTTCTGCAGCTCGAACTTCAGCGACGCGGAGTTGATGCAGTAGCGCAGCCCGGTCGGCGGTGGACCGTCGGGAAACACGTGCCCCAGATGCGCATCGCACACGTTGCAGATGATTTCGGTGCGCGCCATGCCGTGCGATGTGTCGCGCGCTTCGCGCACGTTGGCCGGGTCGAGCGCCTTGAAGTAGCTCGGCCAACCGCAGCCCGAGTCGAACTTGGTGTCGGAGGCAAACAGC
>JACMKV010000422.1 GCA_014379915.1 Burkholderiales bacterium | reverse complement strand
TTCCGCGGGATTTCCGGCAAATCGTTTGATGGTCGGGGTAATTTCAACATGGGCATCAAAGAGCAAATCATTTTTCCCGAAATCGAATACGACAAGATCGACGCGTTGCGCGGCATGAATATCAGCATCACAACCAGTGCCAAGACTGACGAAGAAGCCCGCGCGCTACTCGCATCGTTCAAGTTCCCGTTTAAAAATTAGATGGATACTCTCGAGATAGCGGCAGCTGGCAATTTGGCGTTCTCACCTGCCGTTGCCGCCAACATCGGTTTGCCGGTGCTGACCAGCGACGTTCGCTGTATTTGTTTGGAGCTTTCCTAGATGGCAAAAACTGCAGTGATCAATCGCGAGCGAAAACGCCGCGCGACCGTGAAGAAATATGCTGCCAAGCGTGCCGAGCTGGTGGCCGTGATCGACAATGCGAAACTGTCCGATGAGGAGCGCTATTCGGCGCGCCTGAAGTTGCAGGCATTGCCGCGCAACAGCAGCCCGGTGCGCTTACGCAATCGCTGCTCACTGACTGGCCGGCCTCGCGGCGTTTATCGTCGCTTCGGTTTGGGCCGCAACAAGTTGCGCGAGCTTGCGCTCAACGGTGAAGTCCCGGGTGTTATCAAGGCCAGTTGGTAGGCAGGAGAAAAACGTAATGAGTATGAGTGACCCGATTGCCGATATGTTGACCCGCATCCGTAACGCGCAACAGGCGGAAAAAGTATCGGTAGCGATGCCTTCTAGCCGATTGAAAACCGCAATCGCCAAGGTTTTGAAGGAAGAAGGCTACATTGAGGATTTCGCGGTTCGCGAAAATGGCGCCAAGCCGACGCTCGAAATCGCGCTGAAGTACTACGCCGGGCAACCTGTTATCGAAAAAATCGAGCGCATCAGCCGGCCCGGACTGCGCATCTACAAGACCTCGGGGGAAATTCCGCGTGTCATGAACGGCTTGGGCATCGCGGTGGTTTCAACATCGAAGGGTGTTATGACCGATAGAATGGCGCGCAGTCAGAACATCGGCGGCGAGATACTGTGCGTCGTCGCCTAAACGGTTTCAGTTAAAGATCAGATCATGTCCAGAGTAGCGAACAGCCCGATAACCGTGCCAAGCGCGGTGGAAGTAACGACATCGGCATCAGAAATTTCTGTGAAGGGGCCGCTCGGGGTGCTCAAGCAGGCGTTGGGGCCCGACGTTGCGATCGAACGAGAAGGCGACACCTTGCGCTTCAAGGTAGTCAAGGAATCCCTGCACGCAGTCGCCATGTCTGGCACGTTGCGCGCGTTGACCGCCAATATGGTACGCGGCGTTACCCAGGGTTTCGTGAAAAAACTGACTCTGGTAGGGGTCGGTTATCGCGCCCAGGCGAGCGGCGACATGCTGAATCTGAGTCTGGGTTTCTCGCATCCCGTCGCATACAAGGTTCCGAAAGGAATCAAGATCGAGACGCCGAGTCAGACCGAAATCGTCATCAAGGGCATCGACAAGCAGCAGGTGGGCCAGACTGCAGCCGAAGTACGCGCTTACCGCAAACCCGAGCCATACAAGGGCAAGGGCGTCCGCTACGCCGACGAGGTCGTCGCGTTGAAAGAGACGAAGAAAAAATAACACGTATCAGCAAGGACAATATAAATGAATAAGGCTATCGGGCGTCAACGTCGGGCAGCAAAAACGCGTGCACGCATCGCTGAACTGAAGGCGTTGCGGCTTTCCGTATACCGTTCAAACAATCATATCTACGCGCAAGTAATAGATGGTGTGGCAGCACATATTTTGGCGAGCGCTTCAAGCGTGGAGGCCGACATGCGCTCGTCCAAAGGCGGCAGCATAGAGGCAGCAGCAGAAGTCGGAAAACGAATTGCCGAGCGCGCGAAGCAAAAGGGCGTTGAAGCGGTCGCTTTTGACCGCGGCGGCTTCAAATATCACGGCCGCGTCAAGGCATTGGCGGAAGCCGCACGCGAACACGGGCTTAAATTCTAGCGCCCACTACCAGGACTGACGATGGCAAAATTTCAGCAGCAAGAAGAGCGCAGTGACGGTTTACGCGAAAAAATGGTCGCGATCAATCGCGTTACAAAAGTCGTGAAAGGCGGCCGCATTCTTGGTTTCGCCGCACTGACGGTCGTCGGCGATGGCGATGGCGGCGTCGGCATGGGCAAGGGCAAGGCACGTGAAGTGCCCGTGGCAGTACAGAAGGCGATGGACGAAGCGCGCCGCAAAATGGTCAAGGTCAGTCTGAAGAATGGCACGTTGCAGCATGCCGTCGTCGGTCGGCACGGCGCTGCGAAAGTCTATATGCAGCCTGCGTCGGAAGGAACCGGGATCATAGCTGGCGGTCCCATGCGGGCGATTTTCGAAGTGATGGGCATGCACGACGTTCTGGCGAAATGTCTAGGCTCAACCAATCCCTACAACGTTGTTCGTGCGACTCTGAACGGCCTCGTCGCCATGAACACGCCGTCCGATATCGCTGCCAAGCGCGGTAAAACGATAGAAGAGCTAACGGGTTAGACCATGGCAACTCCTCCATCCAATAAAACGGTGAAAGTCACGTTGATCAAAAGCGTAATCGGAACAATTGCTTCGCATCGTGCCTGTGTTCGCGGCTTGGGTCTGCGCCGCTTGAACCATACGGTTGAAGTGGTCGATACGCCGGAGGTGCGCGGCATGATCAACAAGGTCCATTATCTCGTCAGAGCAGAGGCCTAATGCGTTTAAACGAACTGAAACCGGCTGGCGGCAGTGCGCGGCCGCGGCGTCGAGTGGGTCGCGGCATCGGCAGCGGCTTGGGCAAGACCGCAGGGCGCGGACACAAGGGTCAAAAATCGCGTTCCGGCGGCTTTCATAAAGTGGGCTTTGAGGGCGGGCAGATGCCCTTGCAGCGTCGCCTGCCGAAGCGAGGCTTTATCTCGTTGACGCGTACTCACACTGCCGAGGTGAGGCTATCGGATTTGATGAAGTTGCCGATCGACAGCATAGACATTCATGCCCTGAAGCACGCCGGTATTGTTCCCGCATCGGCGATTTCGGCCAAAGTCATATTGTCTGGCAAAATCAGTAAGGCGGTTAAATTGCAGGGCGTGCTCGCCACCAAAGGCGCGCGTGCAGCGATCGAAGCCGCGGGCGGATCTATCGCAGAAGCGCCAACCAGTGGAGCCGAAGCGTAAGCGTGGCCGCCACCTCCTCCGTTCTGGGCATGTCGGGCAAATTAGGCGATCTAAAACAACGGCTGCTATTTTTGCTTGGCGCGCTAGTCGTTTATCGCATCGGCGCCCATATCCCTGTGCCCGGCATTGATCCGGTGCAACTCGCGGAGCTGTTCAAAAGCCAGCAGGGCGGCATCCTCGACATGTTCAACATGTTTTCCGGGGGCGCGCTATCCCGCTTCACGATTTTCGCGCTCGGTATCATGCCGTATATTTCCGCATCCATCATCATGCAGTTGATGACTGTGGTGTCGCCGCAACTCGAGCAGTTGAAAAAAGAAGGCGAAGCGGGTCGACGTAAAATTACGCAATACACACGCTACGGTACTGT
>JACMKV010000421.1 GCA_014379915.1 Burkholderiales bacterium | reverse complement strand
CCCCTGTTTTCTAATAAACAATCGTGACATTCTCGCTGCGCAACGCGTCATTCAGCGCCTGCAGCAGGTTGTCGTGCAAATCCACGCGCCACTCGTCGCCCAGCTCGACTTCGCAGATAGCGCTGCCGTTGTTATAAGTAATTGCGACCTGACAAGCGCGCGCCGTCTGGCGGGTGGTTCCGCTGCCCCGAAAAGCGCTGGCGCCGCTCGCATGTCCGTTCGCGCCGCCTCCGTTCGAACGGGCAGTGTCGCCGATGTTGCGGCCACCGAGATTACCGTTGCCGCTGCCATCCGCAGCTGAGGCAGCAGTCGCGCCGCGCCGGTAGGGTGACAGCAATTCCATCAGCTGCCGCCCATTCGACGAGCCGTTGCATTTCAGGCGCAGCGCTTTTGCAAAAGCCGTGCGTGCAGCGGCAAGACTGTATAGCTGAGTCGCGGTGATACGCATGTCCTCTGCGCCGCCACCCCCAGCGCTTTCTGCCAGAGGATCGCGCTTGCGCGGGCGCACTTCCACCTCGGCGATCAGCAACTGGTCCACCTTGAGCAGCGCCCGATGCGCATCGAACAATTCGTTGAACACGGTAATCTCAACTCGAGCCGCGCCATCGTCCAAGGTCACCGCCGCCATCCGCCCGCGGCGTGTCTGCAGAATGCGGAAACTGTCGACGATGCCGGCTAGCAAGGTCGTTTGATTCTTCGCCGGCAGTTTGTCAAGCCCGGTTCGAACGAAAGCCTTCAAATCATCGACGTAAGCGCGGAACGGATGGCCGCTCAAATAAAAGCCGAGCGCTAGTTTTTCGTTTTGTAGGCGCACGTTGTCGGGCCAACGTGGAACAACGGGCAAGGTGACGGCGCCGGTGTCGTCGGCCAGCGCCCCGAACAGAGTGTTCTGGCTTTTGTGCCGGTTTAACTGCTCGGCCGATTCCATCGCGATGCCGACTGCGGCGAGCAGCCCGGCGCGGTGATCGGTCAGGCTGTCGAAGGCGCCGGCGCGGATCAACGATTCGACGACGCGGCGATTGACGACGCGTTTGTCGACGCGCCGGCAGAAATCGAACAGATCGCGGAACGCCCCGTCCTCCTCGCGCGCCCTGATGATGCTGGCAATCGCCGATTCACCGGTCCCCTTGACCGCACCGAGGCCGTAACGGATATGGACAGCGTTGACCGGCATGAAGCGGTAGGCGCTGGCGTGTATGTCGGGCGGCAGAATCTGCAGGCCATTGGCGACGCAATCTTCATAAAAGCCGTGGACCTTGTCGGTGTCGTCCATATCGGACGATAACGTCGCTGCCATAAATGCCGCCGCATAATGCTTTTTCAGGTAGGCGGTCTGATAAGCGATCAGCGCATAGGCGGCCGCGTGCGATTTGTTGAAACCGTAACCGGCGAATTTTTCGATGAAATCGAAAATTTTCCCAGCGGTCTGCGCGGCTACGCCGTTTTTCTGTGCGCCGGCCGAGAAAATTTCGCGATGCATGATCATCTCTTCGAGCTTCTTTTTGCCCATCGCGCGGCGCAGCAAATCAGCGCTCCCCAAGCTGTAGCCGCCGATCACCTGCGCGATCTGCATTACCTGTTCCTGGTAAACGCAAACGCCGTAGGTCGGGCCGAGGATCGGGCTCAGCATCGGCGCAACTTGCGGATCGAGATATTCGACCGCCGCGCCATGCTTGCCTTTACAAAATGTCGGAATCAGATCCATCGGCCCCGGGCGATACAGCGCGACCAGCGCGATGATGTCCTCGAAGCGGTCGGGCCGCGCCTGCTTCAGCATGTCGCGCATGCCGCGCGATTCGAGCTGGAACACCGCGGCCGTGTTGCCGGCTGCGATCAGTTGATAGGTCGGTGCGTCGTCGAGCGGGATGGTGCTCAGGTCGAAGCCAGGCGTGAGGGAATTGGATTCAGAGGCAAATCCCCCCGCCGCTTGCGCGTCGCCCCCCTTTTTCAAAGGGGGGATCGAGCCGCCCTGCGTATTTGATTCTCCGTACCCTGAGGCAGGGGAAGCAAAAGCAGCGTGCGTCCCTGATTCCCCCCCTTTTGAAAAAGGGGGGCAGGGGGGATTTGCTGTTTGCCGTTCGCTATTTGCTGTTCCCTGCTCGCCGGTTTCTGTTCGCTGTTCCCTGATGGATTGCACCGCCCAATCCAGTATCGTCAGCGTCCGCAGCCCCAGAAAATCGAATTTCACCAGGCCGATTTTCTCGACGTCTTCCATATCGAACTGGCTGACCGTGCTGTCCTCGGAGTCGGCGCAATACAGCGGGCAGAAATCCGACAGCTTGCCCGGCGCAATCAGCACACCGCCGGCGTGCATGCCGACATTGCGAGCGACCCCTTCGAGCTTCTCGGCAAGCTGCAGCAACTCGGCGACTTCCTCTTCTTCCTTTTCTCGTTCCTCGATCGCCGGCTCGGCTTCGCGCGCGTAGATCGTCTTGTCGTCTTTCGCATCCGTACGCCGGCGCAATGTTACGGCGCGTCCGGGCGCGAACGGAATCAGCTTGGCCAGCTGGTCGCCGAAGCTGTACGGCAAATCGAGCACGCGCGCGACATCGCGTACGACGGCCTTGGCCGCCATCGTGCCGAACGTCGCGATTTGCGACACGCTGTCAGCGCCGAATTTCTGCTTCACGTAATCGATGACGCGCTCGCGGCCGTCCATGCAGAAGTCGATGTCGAAATCCGGCATCGATACCCGCTCCGGATTCAGGAAGCGCTCGAACAGCAGATCGTATTTGAGCGGATCGAGATCAGTGATGTTGAGGCTGTAGGCGACCAGCGAGCCCGCGCCCGAGCCGCGGCCGGGGCCGACCGGAATGTCGTTGCGCTTCGCCCAGTTGATGAAATCAGCGACGATCAGGAAATACCCCGAGAAGCCCATTTGCACGATGATGTTGAGCTCGAACACCAGGCGCTCGCGATAGCGCGGCAGTTGCGCAGCGCGTTCGAACTCGTCTTGATAGAGACCGGCAAGGCGCACCGCCAGGCCGGTCTCGGCCTGCTCGCGCAGATAGGCATCGAGCCCGATCCCTTCCGGCACCGGGAACTGCGGCAGCCGGGTCTTTCCCAATTCCAGGGAAAAATTGCAGCGTTTGGCGATTTCGACGCTGTTTTCGAGCGCCAGCGGGATATCGACAAACAACGCAGCCATCTCGGCCTGGCTTTTGAAATATTGTTCTTCGGTAAAATTTTTAGGACGGCGACGGTCCGCCAGCACGCGCGCTTCGGCGATGCACACACGCGCCTCGTGTGCGCGAAAATCGTCTGGAGACAAGAACTGGATCGGGTGCGTCGCGACCACCGGAAGTCGCAGCGCCGATGCGATGCGCAGCGCGGCTTGCGTAGAACTGATGGCCTGCGGCGAGGCGCGCTGCGCCTCGATATAAAAACGCCGCGGGAAAAGCGCCGCCCATTCGGCTGCGCGCGACTGCGCGCCCTTGACGTCGCCGCCCACCAGGGCCATGCCGATATCGCCGAGTTCACCGCCCGACAGCACGATCAGCCCGTCAGCGCCAGCCTCGGCGAGCCAGCCTTTGCGAATCAGCGCGCGCCCGCGAAAACGGTTGCCGCGGTAAGCGCGGCTCAGTAAATCGCATAGAAACAAATACCCGCCGCGCGACCGGCACAACAGCAGCAGGCGGCTGGGTTTATCGCGATCGTTTTCGTTGTCGATCCAGACATCGCAGCCGATGATCGGCTTGATTCCGGCGCTGCGCGCGGCGCGGTAAAACTTGACCATGCCGAACAGATTGTTGAGATCGGTCAGCGCCAGCGCCGGCATGCGGTCGGCGACCGCCCTGGCAATCGCATCGTCGAGGCGAACGATGCCATCGACGATCGAGTATTCGCTGTGCAGGCGCAGGTGGACGAAAGCCGGGGAAGCCGATAAAGCGAAGGTGGACATACAGGAGGCGGATGGAATTCGGCGCGAAATCGGGGGAGCGGCAGCGGCAATTTTAACATCAGGGAGCCGCGGCTGATGCATCGGATCGGCGCGATCCTCGGCGGCCTGCGGTTGGCGATCCTGTCGGGACGGCTGGGGCGAGCGCCTGACCGGCTCGCCTGAGCGACCTGGTTTATAATGGCGGGACCGCTCTAGTGTCCTGAGTTGCTAATTAGCTACGGAAAAGATGCCGAGAATCGCCGCCATACTGCGTTGCGAATTACGTTCAATGAGCTCGCCAGGTGTACAACCTGGCTGTGGTTCGCGCCTTGTCTGGCACCGATTTCGGCACTTTTCATGGCCAGCCTCAAGGGTCATCCTAGACTAATCCGCGAACTAGCAACTCAGGACACTGGGCAAACCAAGATGAAAAACAGCCAGTCGCATTACCCGGAAATTCGCAATTTGAGCTATCACGTGCGAACCTGGGGCGATCCCTCCCACGCCCGGCTTTTTCTGCTGCATGGCTGGATGGACACCTCGATTTCGTTCCAATTCCTGGTAGACGAGTTTGCGCGCGACTGGTACGTCGTCGCGCCGGACTGGCGCGGCTTCGGCTACAGCGAATGGTCGGACGCGGGCTACTGGTTCGCCGACTATATCGCCGATCTCCACACGCTGCTGACGCTGTTCCAGCCTGACGGAGAGGTGCGCCTGATCGGTCATAGCATGGGCGGCAACGTCGCCTGCCTGTACGCCGGCATACGCCCGCAGCGCGTCAGCGCAGTCGTATCGCTCGAAGGATTCGGCATCCCGCGCATGGCGGCCGAATCCGCGCCGGAACGCTACAGCGAATGGCTCAGTGAGCTGGCCAACCCGCCACGCTTCAAGCCCTATACTTCGTTCGAGCAGGTCGCGGAACGGCTGCAGCAGAATAATCCGCGGCTTGCGGACGATAAGGCGATATTTCTGTCGCGCTTCTGGGCTAAACAACTGCCGACCGGTGAAATTGTGGCCAACAGCGATCCGCGCCACAAGATAGTCAACCCGGTTCTATACCGGATCGACGAAGCGATGTCGTGCTGGAAGCGGGTGACGGCGCCTGTGCTGTGGGTTTCCGGCAACGATTCGTGGATCCACAACTGGCTGAAGGAATCGCGCGAGGAATTTGCGCGCCGCCAGCAGGCATTCCACAATTTCAACGAAGTCGTGATCGACGATGCCGGCCACATGCTGCATCACGATCAACCCGGGCGCCTCGCGCGCATCATCGAAAATTTCGTTTTATGAAGGCGTAAGCGTCCTGAGTTGCTGATTAGCTATAGAAAAGATGCCGAGAATCGCCGCCATACTGCGTTGCGAACTACGTTCAATGAGCTCGCCAGGTGTCCAACCTGGCTGCGGTTCGCGCCGCTGTGGTTTGCGCCTGATTTGGCGGCGATTTCGGCACTTTTCATTGCCCATTCCAAGTGTCATCCCGATTAATCCGCGAACCAGCAACTCAGGACACTGAAAGCATGAAGCTCGACTGGTATTTCGATTTCGTCTCGCCGTTCTCGTATCTGCAGTTCGAGCGCTTCGATCGGCTGCCGGCGGGTACGGAAGTCACGCTGAAGCCGATCCTGTTCGGCGCCCTGCTCCAGCACCTGAACCAGCGCGGGCCGGCCGAGATTCCGCACAAGCGCCAATTCACCTACAAGCACGTGCAATGGCAGGCCGACCAGGCCGGTATTTCGTTGCGCTTTCCGCCTGCCCATCCGTTCAATCCGGTGCGCGCGCTGCGGCTGTCGATCGCGCTCGGCAACGATATCGGCGCGGTCCGCACAATTTTCCGCTTCATCTGGCAACAGGGCCGGCTGCCGGACGAGCCCGACAACTGGCAGGCCTTGACCAAAGCGCTCGGCCTCGGCATCGGCGATGCCGAGGCCAGGATTGCGCAACAAAGCGTCAAGGACACGCTGCGCCAGAATGGCGAAGATGCAAACGCGGCCGGGGTGT
>JACMKV010000420.1 GCA_014379915.1 Burkholderiales bacterium | reverse complement strand
TTACGTCGCGAACTACACAGTCGGGTTCGAGGAGCTGAAAGAGCGCGCGGCGACATGCACGCCGGAATGGGCGGAGAAAATCACGGGCATACCGGCCGCTGATATCCGCACGCTCGCGCGATTTCATTCCCTCGGGCACGCGGGTCGTCAATAATCTGCAGCTCGGCGCGGCGCTGACCGGCGAGCTGAAACTTGATCCGCCGATCAAGTCGTTCATGGTCTACAACGCCAATCCGGTTTCGCAGGCCCCGGAGTCGAACAAGATCGTCGAAGGCTTGAAGCGCGAGGACATGTTCGTGGTCGCTGCCGAGCACTTCATCACCGATACTGCCGCGTATGCCGACATCATTTTGCCGGCGACGATGGCGGCCGAAATGGACGATATGGTTCTGTCATGGGGGCATTTCTATCTGACGTACAACCAGCGCGCGATCGAGCCGCCGGGTGAAGCGGTCTCGAATACCGAGATATTCCGGCGTCTGGCCAAAACCATGGGATTCGACGATCCGCAATTCGAGCGCAGCGATCAGGAAATGATCGAGCATTACCTCGACTGGGATTCGCCAGCCCTCGCCGACGTCGATATGGCGTACTTCCGCGAGCACGGCTACGTGCACCTCAAGGTCGGCACGCCGGATACGCGCGCGCCGCACGCGCAAGGCAATTTCCCGACGCCGTCGGGCAAATGCGAATTCAAGGCGAGCGGGGCTGCGAACGGAAATTTCGTAGCACCACCGTTCCGGCAGATGTACGAAGCGTTTCAAGGCGGCGAGCCGATCGATCCGTTGCCGGACTATGTGCCGCCGCGCGAATCGATGGCGAGCAATCCGCAACTCGGACAGCGTTTCCCGCTCAACATCGTGTCGCCGAAGAGCCATGGCTTCCTCAATTCCTGCTACGCCAACGAGGCCAACAAGATTCGCGGGCAGGGTGAACAATTCGTGCTGATCAATCCGAGCGATGCCATGGCGCGCGGCATAGAGCACGGAGTTGCCGTACGCGTGTTTAACGAACGCGGTGAATTTCAGGCCAACGCTGAAGTCACCGACGACACGCAGCCGGGCGTGGTGGTGTCGACCTTAGGCTATTGGCGCAGCAAGAACGCCGGCGGCGGCGCGGTCAACGTCATCAGCTCCGATGAGTTCGTCAACATGGGCCACGCGCCGACCTTCTCCGACAATCTGGTCGAGGTGGCGCTCGCCGGTTAGCGGCAGGGGATTATTAAGCGCTCACTGAGTGAATGACAGCCTGAAGTCTTTGTCATCCTGAGCGCCGCGAAGGATCTGCTGTTTCGCCCTTCAGAAAAGAATAGCGAGCTTGCTACTTCGTAGTTCGTTCGGCCGCGACGGAATCTGGTTCCATACTCGCGTTGGCTTCCTCACGAGCCGGCAACGGCGCTTCCAACTCCTTGATGATGTCGTAATACAGCCGCACGTTCTCGGTCGTCACCACCGCTTCGCCGCCGCGCGCGGCGCCGTATTTCAAACCGCTGTAGTGCTCTTCCTGCGCAAGCAGCGGCAACGTCTTTTTAATATCGATCCAGGAATCGGGGTTGAGGTCGCGTTTTTGCGTCAGTACGCGGCCGTCTTCGAGATGGCCCAAGCCAAGGTTGTAGGCGGCGATCGCAATCCACGTGCGGTCTGGTTCGGGAATACGTTCGGGCAGCGTTTTCTTGAGCGTCTGAAAATAGCGCGAGCCGCCGAGTATGCTTTGCTTCGGATCGAGCCGATCGCTGACTTTCATGCGTTCGGCGGTGTCTTCGGTGAGCATCATCAGGCCGCGCACGCCCGTCGATGAGGTGGCTTGCGGATCCCAATGCGATTCCTGAAATGCGAGCGCCGCGAGCAGCCGCCAATCGATGCCGGTCACCCCTTCGGCCTCGTAGAAATATTCGCGGAAGGCGGGCAGAGCGGTCCGGATTTTTTCGCGAAAGTGGGCAAGGTAGAGCTGATCGAAGCGGCCGATGTGGCCGTAATAGCGATCGAGCAAACGCTTCAGGGCGCCGTCTTTCTTGATGCGCGCGAAGAATTCGTCCGAGCGCGCCCTCCATTCCGAATTTTCCGGAAACGCCCATGCCAGGGATTGCGGTTCGCCGATGCTGAATGCGGTGCGCAAGTCGGGATGGGAATTTTTCGCGACATCGACGACGTGCGATGCGGCAACGACATAGTCGATCGTGCCGTTCGCGACTTTCTCGAGCAGTTTGGCGCTGTCTTCGATCGGGACCTCGGACCACGTCAGCGCCGGAAAATCGCTTTTCACATCCGTCAATGCCTCGACGTTGATCGATCCGGCAACGACTTCGATCTTCTTCCCGACCAGATCAGCCAGCGTTTTCGGCTTGCGGTCGTCCCGGTTGTAGACGACCTGCAAGCGCGCGGTCTGATACGGCTCGCCGAACGCCACTTTGTCTTTCCACTGCTTCGATATACCCAGGCCGGCAGCGGCGAAATGTGCGCGCTTTTCGGTCAGAGCCTGGGGGATTTGATTGAGCTCGGATGCGACGATGAAACGCACCGGCAAGCCGAGGTCTTCGGCGAACAGCTTCACCAGATCGTATTCGAGCCCGGCGGGGTTTCCCGCGTCGTCCTCGAAATAAGTCGTCGCGCTTTTACGCGTGATGACGACGATCTCCTTCGTCCTTGCAATCGACGATTCGACCGTCGGTTTGACCGGCGGTTTGGGCAGCGGCTTTTCAATCCGGTCGCAAGCCGCGAATCCGATCAGCAATGACAGCGCCAATGTCGGGACGCATAGGGGCGGGGCTAGCAGTAACCGTGTGATGCGCATAAGCTCCTGCACGTAAAAACGCCAAAGCGAATTGTCACACGATGCCGCGTGTAACAAAACCAGGGTGTCGCGCGTAGCGGCGATAACACGGCGCGGCGCGCTGCGCGACTAGCGCTTCGCTGGTAAAATAGCGCGCTTCGGAGAGGTACCGAAGTGGCCATAACGGCGCTGACTCGAAATCAGATGGTCAGGGAAACCTGGCACGTGGGTTCGAATCCCACCCTCTCCGCCCGAATAGCATCCGAACTCATCCGTTAACGTCCTCCAAGTCCCCGCTTCTGTGGGGATTTATGTCTAAGCTCCTTCCATTTAGGGGCGGTGACGTCCATTTACATCCGAACGCAAACCGTGGTAAAAGACCGTGGTAACGGTTTACCACGACAGGAGAGTTACCACGATGCTGACCGATGTCAAATGTAAGACCGCGACAAGCCAAGGCAAAGCCATACGCAAGCTGGCTGACGAAGGCGGCTTATACCTATGGGTTTATGCCGAGGGCCGCAAGTACTGGCGGATGCGGTACTGGCTTGCGGGCAAGGAAAAGTCTCTGTCGCTTGGCGTCTATCCCGAAGTCGGCTTGAAAGCGGCGCGCGTGAAGCGCGATGCCGAGCGAAAACGCCTTGATGCCAACCTGGACCCGTCGGCGGAACGAAAGGCCGACAAGCTCAAGAAGAAACAGGCGGCGGCAAATTCCTTTGAAGCCGTGGCGCGGGAGTGGTACGCCAAGCAATGGCATACCTGGGCGCCGCGCCATGCTGCCGATGTAAAGCGGCGCCTGGAAAAAAACACATTTCCCTTTCTGGGACTGCGGCCGATTGCCGAGATAGAAGCGCCTGAGCTATTGGCGACGGTGCGGAAAATCGAGGAACGCGGCGCGCACGATTTGGCGCATCGCATGCTGGCAGTCTGCGGGCAGGTTTTCCGCTATGGCATCGCAACCGGGCGCTGTACACGCGATATATCCGTCGATCTACGCGGCGCACTGACTCCACACAGGAAAGCGCATCAGGCGGCGGTAAGGCCGGAAGAACTGCCGGCGTTACTCAAGGCAATCGCCGGCTATGACCTGATCGGCGACAAGCAGACCCGGCTTGCGCTCGAACTACTGGCGCTGACCTTCGTGCGGACCGGCGAATTGATCGGCGCGGAGTGGGGCGAGTTCGATCTTGAAAGCGCAATATGGGCGATTCCTGCCGCGCGCATGAAGATGAAAACCGAGCATGTGGTTCCGCTGGCAAAGCAGGCACTGCAAATACTCGCGGAACTGCAAGCCATAGGCGGCGGCAGTCGCTTTGTCTTTCCCGGACGCAACCGCGACAAGCCGGTCAGCAATAACACGATGTTGTTCGCGCTCTATCGCTTAGGCTACAAAGGCAAGATGACCGGCCACGGCTTCCGCGCCGTGGCGAGCAATATCCTGAACGAAAACGGATTCCGTTCCGACGTGATCGAGCGCCAGCTTGCGCACTGCGAGCGCGATGAAGTGCGCGGCGCGTACAACCGGGCGGAGTACCTGCCCGAACGCCAGCAGATGATGCAGGCATGGGCGGACATGCTCGACGCGATGGGCGCAGGCGGTAAGGTAGTCATCGGGAAATTCAACAAAGCGGCTTAGTTTTTCGCCAAAGGGCAAACGCAACGATTGTGCGTCCAGTAGTGTCCTACATTGCACATTGTAATCCAGTGCAGTACACTCCACGTTGATTAGAAGCTTCAAGCACAAGGGGCTTGAGCGTTTCTTTCGTGCCGGAGACGTTCGCGGTATTCAGCCTCAACAGGCGCTGCGCCTTGGCCGCTTGCTCGACGCATTGGACAACGCGGCGGAACCGGAAGAATTAAATGTGCCGGGCTGGTTTCTGCATCGCTTGAAGGGCGACCGGAAAAACCTGTGGAGCCTGCGGGTTTCCGGGAACTGGCGCTTAACCTTTGTATTCGAGGACGGCGACGCGGAAATCGTGAATCTGGAGGATTATCACTAATGGCGAAAAACACCCGCAGCTTGCGCGACCCAAAGCGCAGACCGACGCATCCTGGTGAAATTCTGCGTGAAGACGTGTTGCCCGCGCTCAGGATGACACAGACGGAGTTGGCGCAAAGGCTTGGAGTATCGCGCCTTACCGTCTCGGAGATTTTGCATGAGAAGCGTCCGGTGTCAGTGGACATGGCTATCCGTATCGGCAAGCTGCTGGGCAATGGGGCGGGGTTATGGCTGCGATTGCAGCAGGCGCTTGATGTGTGGGAGCTTGAACAGCAGGGTGGCTATGAGGGGATTGAGCAGGTAGACGTGAAGGCGGCTTAGCGGCTGCGAATCTTCAATGCCAAGCCTAGGGTAGCTCCCGAACGCCGGAACCCTTGCCGGCTGGCTTGGCACCTTTCCCAAGGGTAGCGGAAGGGCGCTATGGCACGCGAAGCTAAGCCGAGAACATCCAAATCATCCGAACCTCGTGTCGTCACTCGCGAAACGACGATTATCCGGGCGGACAAGAGAGCCTACTGGCGCGAAGACGAGAAGTTTCCGAGCTATGTTCTGATAGAAACGGCAATACGTATGTGGCTCACAGCCACTTACGTTCTTCGTACGGAAATCGATCAGCAGCACTTAGCCGATGACATTCGCGAACAGAATTCGGAGCTGATCAGGAGGGCCGTTTCGATATACGCGGACATGATCGAAAAAGGGCAGCTTGAAATTTACGATGGTGTTCTGCCATTGCCAGTTCGAGGGGAAGGAAGGACGAACACGTTGATGATGCTGCGTGATCCTGACCCACTGTCACGAATCCACACGCTCGATGGATATTACTTCAACGGCCGAAAGCTATATGAGGCCGTTGCAGGCATCATCCCGTGGGGGAACCCCGCACGAGAAGAAGAGGATGATGATGGCCCATGGGATCAGGTTCCTGCCATCTGGTGGGAATTAATAGACAACTATGCCCCGGCAACGCCAGGCGTTCGTGTTGCGCAACAAGACATAGGGCAGCAGCGTGAATCTGCCGCAATGAGACGCGGCAGGCTTCTGCAGTGGGTCAACGATGAGAAGAAAAAGGGAACCAGGGGTTTCCTCAAAGTAGTGGCAGAAAAAGAGATTTCCCGCTCAACTGATAAGCCTATTTCCGTCGCTCGACTCAAGCAGATATTAGCGGAGCCTAAAGATGCGCCCACAGAAAACAAGTGGCAATATTGAGCAAGCCCCTAGCTCGAAGCTCAAGAAATCTGCATAAAATCAATGTAGCAACGAGCTAGGTTGCAAGCGAGCCCCCTATCCCGCGCAGGATTGCCTCGTTCCATCTCAGACCGAGGCAAACGATGTCAGACGCATATTCACTTCCTGAAACCGGCTTCGTCCGG
This sequence comes from Burkholderiales bacterium, assembly GCA_014379915.1. GTDB lineage: Bacteria > Pseudomonadota > Gammaproteobacteria > Burkholderiales > JACMKV01 > JACMKV01. The sequence goes on along the minus strand of JACMKV010000420.1, from coordinate 3,425 downwards.
CTTCCCGCAATTCTCAAGGTTTACCCGGTAGGCAAAAGCACATGGTGGGAGGGCGTCCGCAGCGGGCGCTACCCAAAATCCGTAAAGCTGGGCGTGCGAACCACAGCTTGGCGTACCGAGGATATAAGGGCGCTGATCGAAGCCGCCGGTAAGTGAGGCGGCCATGACACCAAAAGCAAAGGCCGCCGGGCTGGGAACCCGAACGGCCTTCAGAACTGCACACGAAACCCATCATAGCGCGCGGCCGAACGACGAACAAGGCGGCCGCGATCTCTACGCGATCGAGATGAGGTTGCCGCATGAAGTTGAGCTGGCGATTCGCCGGCTCGACTACCGCAAAGTTGCAACGATGGATGCAAACGACGTTGCCGCCAAGACGCTGCGGAAGCTCGAACGTTACGCAAGCCTTGACGCCGACGCTTTGGAATACCTGCGAGACGGCGCTTGCTTTCTCGCTCTTGATGCGCTTCGCGGAAAGTGGGGCTTGCGATGAACGCGGCAAAGGAACAGGCATCGCGCTTGCTAACCAATGCTAACCTTTGCGCCCTGATCGAAAAGCGCCAACGAAACCTGCCCGCAACGGTTGGCGTGACCCAGGAAGCAGTAATAGCCGTCCTCATGGTCTTGCGATGAACGCGCCGCTCCCCGTTCCACAGGCCGATGCCGCGCTCATCTGGCAAGCACTCGACGCGCTGTTTGAACCCGATGATGTAATCGAACTGCGTGCGCTGCATACACGCGGACGCAAACGCACCGACGCCGGTTATTTCGACGGCGATCACCGCGACGCTCTTGTCCGGGAAGCAGCCAGGCTGAACAAAGCCGGCGCTGCGGTCTATGTAACGATGAACCGGATCGACCCGCACTTGCTGGCGCGCTGCGCGAACCGGGTTCAGGAAAATGTCACGGCCACGGCGACCGATGCCAACGTGACATTGCGCCGCTGGTTGTTGCTCGACTTCGACCCGGCAAGGCCGAAGGACACGAGTGCTACCGACGTGCAGCTTGCCGCGGCAAAGGATAAGGCGCGCGAGTGTTACAGCTTCCTAAAGGCAAAAGGCTGGCCGGAACCGCTGATCGCAGAAAGCGGTAACGGCATGCACCTGCTCTACCCAATCGACCTGCCGAACGATGAGACGAACCGGGATCTGATTAAGAGCGTTTTGGTCACACTCGCGGAGCGTTTCGACAACGACGCCACCAAGCTCGATACCAGTGTGTTCAACGCCGGTCGCATCGTTAAGCTGTACGGCACGGTCGCGAACAAAGGCGACCATATCCCGGCGCTTGCACCGTGGCGTCTGTCGCGGCTGGTACGCGCGCCGCAGCGCACGGTCAGCATCACCGTGGCGCAACTACGAGCACTCAGTCAGGCGGGGCCTGTAGCGCATCAGAAGGCCGCTGCCGCGCGTTTTCGTTTCGAGCTTCGACCTTGCTGAATTCCTGTTGCGTCTGGGTATCGGCCACAAGCAAGACACGCACGAAGGCAGCGAGCGCTTCAAGCTCGATCATTGTCCGTTCAATCCCGATCACGGTTTCGGCGAAGCGGCACTATTCCGCAAACCATCGGGCGAACTTGGCTTCAAGTGCCAGCACGCGAGCTGCGCCGAATATCACTGGCAAGACGTGCGTCGCCTACTCGACGGCACGCGAGAAACCCGCACAGAACGCGGTACGGCGAACGGTAAGCAGGAGATACATCCCGACGATAAAGGTAACGTGACAGCGAGGGATTCAGCGAGCAATGTCGAGGAAGATCGTCACACGAACCAACCGCAACCCCACCCGACGGCGCTGTACGGACTAGCCGGAGAGGTAGGACGCGCAGCAGCAGCCACGACAGAGGCGAACGAGTATGCAGTTGCAGCTGGGTATCTGACGTTTCTGTCGGCGATGATCGGGCGGGGGGTTTATCTGCCAATCGGCAACACTTGGCACCACGCCAGAATATTCACGCTCCATGTCGGGCGCTCAGGACGCGGCCGGAAAGGGGATGCGCTCTCGCTTGTACAACGTATTCGCCATGCTGTCGGTGAGCACGACCCGTCGGGGGACCTGCTTGGGCAAACGCATATCGGCGGGCTATCGACCCGCGAAGGTTTAGCGTTGTTGATCCATGATGGCTTCATGGCCGGGAAAGAAGAGGTTGCGCCAATTCATGACAAGCGATTGTGGTGCGTGGAAAGCGAATTCGCCAATGTTCTGCATCAAAGCAAGCGCGACGGCAACACGTTGTCTAGCGCGCTGCGCGACGCCTGGGACGGGGTGAGCATCCGACCAGCGATCAAAACCAGCCGAGTATGGGCGAGTGACCCGCATATCGCGCTGTCGGGCGCGATCACGCCGTCTGAACTGAAGAACCTTATCCAGTCAAGGGAATTGACCAACGGATTTGCCAACCGCTTTATGATTTTCTGGTCGGAGCGCACTCGACTGATCGAGTTTCCAGCGGCGACCGATCAGGCGACCGTGAATACGCTGGCGCAACGCACAGCCGAAGTGATCCGCTTGGCAAAAGGGGATTACCCGAACTCGAAGGATGCCCGGCGCATGACTCTTGCACCACAAGCGGCAGAGCTATACGGCGGACTGTATCGAGGCGAACTGAACCGGCAGGGCGAGGGTGATCTACTCGCAGCTCTGCTCGAACGTCGAGCGCCGCTACTGTTACGCATGGCCATGCTGTTCGCGCTCACCGACCTGACGCTGACCATCGAAAGAAAGCACATTGAAGCGGCGTGTGCCTGGGTGCGCTACTGGCACGATTCCGTGCGGTTCATTTTCAGTGAAGTAGGCGATACCGAAGGCGCGGGGGAGCGCGCCGTGGTCGGCGAACAAATAGTTACATATCTACGCGGGTGCACTGAGGCGGACAGGTCGCAGTTGCATAAGGGCTGTTTTGATAACCATTTGTCGAGCAGCAAAATGGACGGCGCATTAGACGACCTGTTGCGTGAGACGCCGCCGAGAATTGAAGTTGTTAGGGAGGCACGCAAGGACGGACAGGGCCGTGGCCGAACAATTTATAGAATTTTACAAACAGACCGGTGCGAAATTAGCGAAATTAGAGAAGTTAGTTCTTTATCCACCACTTGCGAGAATTCGCTGGATGGCGAAATTAGCGAAATTAGCTTTTCGGATAACAGCGACGCAGACCTAACTTCGCAAACTTCGCAGCCAATTTCGCGCAAGCAAGTCATTGATAACACCCTAAATACGCTAAATTCGCGAACTTCGCAGCCAGCTACAGAGATAACGGCAGCAACCGACGAATTCGACTGGCAGGAGTTCTGATGGGCGCACTCGACTTGCTGAACTCGCTTCAAAAGATTGGACTTCGCTTGTCTGCTACTGGCGAATGCCTACGCGCCGAACCCAAAGCGGCGATCACGGATGAAGCGCGGGGTCTGATTCGCGCGCACAAG
>JACMKV010000419.1 GCA_014379915.1 Burkholderiales bacterium | reverse complement strand
CCGCTCGCCGGGCTCGCTGCCGGCGGTTTGCTGGCGGCCTTGTTTTTCGGGGGCGCGTTCGACGGCATTCGCTTCCTCGATATCGTCATGATTATGCTGCTGATCGGCGCTGCCGTTTTCGTGGTGCGCATGCTGCGGCAGAAGAACGCGGCGAATAATAGCGGCCCCACGCGCTTTTCCGGCTTGAAGCCGGCGCCGATTTCCGGCGCACGCAATTCATCGGCCTCGGAGCCAGGTTCCTATGCGCCGCAACGCGAGCCGCACAATGCCCCAGGGTCTGCGCGCGATCCGCGCCCGGTCAGCGAAAGTGCAGCTATCGAACCGGTGTCTTACCCGCCCGGCTTCGAGCCCGCGCCGTTCCTGCGCAGCGCGAAAACCAGCTTCATCCGCCTGCAAGCAGCGAATGACGCGCGCGATCTCAACGATATCCGCGATTACACGACGCCGGAAATGTACGCCGAACTCGCGATGGAAATGCAGGAACGCGGCGATGTCGCGCAAAAAACCGAAGTCGTCCAGCTCGACGCCAGCATGCTCGATGTTGTCACCGAAGGCGAACTCGCGATCGCCAGCGTGCGCTTTTCGGGCCTGATTCGCGAAACCGAAAGCGGGCCCGCCGAGCCTTTCGACGAAGTCTGGCATGTGGAGAAATCGCAGCGCGATCCGAAATCGGTATGGCTCATCGCCGGTATCCAGCAGATGCCTGAAGCCGGAACTACGGCCAGAACACCGACCGAACCGCGCGCCTGATGTCGTGAAGTTGTCGTCTGATGTAATGAAGTCGTCGTCGAACGCGGCCGCTGCGTCGGCGATCAATCACCTGCTGCGCCGCGCCTCGTGGACGGCCCCGCGATTGGCAGCGCACATCGGCAAGACCGCGGCGTTTCAGGTTTCGCCGGTAACTGTTGCGCTGACCGTGCAGGACAGCGGCAACGTCACCGCCGCTGCGCCCGACACTATCGCCGATGCGACATTCACCCTGTCCGCCGCGCTCGCCGCGCGGATCGTTTCCGGCGATGCCGCGGCGTGGGATGAAGTCACCGCGACGGGCGATGGCGAATTCGCCCGCGATCTCGGTTTCCTCGCCAAAAATCTGCACTGGGATGTCGAAGAAGACCTGAGCCGCGTCGTCGGCGATATTGCCGCCCATCGCATCGTCGGCTTCGCCGGGAGTCTCAACCGCTGGCGCATACAGGTTACGGCGAACGTGACGGCATCGATCGCGGAATATTGGACCGAAGAGCGGCCGCTGATTGCAACATCGGCGCGCGTCGGGCAATTCGTGCGCGAGGTCGATACGTTGCGCGACGACGTTGCGCGTTTCGAAAAGCGCATGGAACAATCGCTGCACGCCCGCGCGCCGAATCACACGGCGCAGCTGCAAAAGGAAAGCGCACCGCCGAGTAGCCCCATCTGATCGGCGCCAAGGCGCCAGGGAGCGTTCGATCTCGTCGCGCGCGTTTCGTCTTAAACGTTTCGTCGCACAGGCAGCTATCGACGGTTTGTCGCCGCCGCTCTATAGCCTAAGGAACCTCTGATTAAGCTGTCATTCCCGCGCAAGCGGGAATCTAGAGTTATCTTACTACCCTGATAATGTACAGCTTCTGGATTCCCGCTTGCGCGGGAATGACGGCGATAGGGACTTATTCAGAGCTTCTTTGAGCATCGAGCTGATCGCTCCTCCTGTTGCGACAGCGGCTATCCACCGCGCCAGTTCCACCAGACAAAACCTCGCGCCTGCTTCCTCGCGGCGGTCAACAGGCTGTCGAAAAACTACTGCGCTTGCCAATACTTCGTTGCTCAGGGCCTCAAAATGCTCGTGTACTACTGGGTACATTCCGCTTTTTCGGCCCGCAGCACCTCGTCT
>JACMKV010000418.1 GCA_014379915.1 Burkholderiales bacterium | reverse complement strand
GTTTCGGCCGCTGCAGAATTATTTTCAAACGATCGCGATGGCGCAGGTGTCGAAAAGCGCCGAGCACGCAAGGGAGCTCGGCTTCCTGCGCGCTGCCGACGTCGTCGTCCTGAACCGCTTCGAACTGCTGCACGTCGCGAAATCGCAAGCCGTAGCATTGAGCGAGGCCGCCTATCGTCCGCCGCTGCGGCCGCGCAACATCGTCGTGGCCGGCAAGCCCGGAATTGCCAACCTGAAAGCGGCGATGACCAATATGCGCGCCGGCAGCTTCATTTCCGAGCACGATTATGAAATCGGCTCGCGCATCGCAACTGTGCTGTGCGGCGGCGAAGTCGAGGCCGGCAGCCTGGTCGATGAGGACTGGCTGCTCGATCTCGAACGCAAACATTTTGTGGAATTGATCGCGACCGAAAAGACCCAGGCGCGCATTGCGCATACGTTGAAAACCGGAAAGCCGCTGAGGAATTGATGATGCCGCAGAGCCTGGAAGCAAAACACGGCGAGTCAATATTCCTGCCGGTGTCTGACTGAGGACCAATGACGAAACAGATTCAGGACGCCTACATCGTCGCCGCCGTGCGTACTCCGGTTGGAAAAGCGCCGCGCGGCATGTTCAAACAGGTACGGCCAGATGACCTGCTCGCGCATGTGATCCTGAACGTCCTGGAACGCGCGCCAGGCCTCGATCCTGCCGCGATTGACGACGTGATCGTCGGCTGCGCGATGCCGGAAGGCGAACAGGGGTTGAACGTCGCGCGAATCGGGCTATTGCTCGCGGGTTTGCCGAACACGGTTGCCGGCATGACGATCAATCGCTTCTGCTCGTCGGGATTGCAGGCAGTCGCGATTGCCGCGGATCGCATCCGGCTCGGCGAAGCCGATGTCATGATCGCAGCGGGCACCGAAAGCATGAGCATGGTACCGATGATCGGCAACAAGCCGTCGTTGAATCCGGCGATTTTCGATGACGAGAATGTCAGCGTCGCTTACGGCATGGGCATCACCGCCGAGAACGTCGCCAGGCGTTGGAATATCAGCCGCGAAGCGCAGGATGAATTCGCCGCGAAGAGTCATAGCAAGGCATTGCTTGCGACCGAGCGCGGCGATTTCAAGGACGAGATCGCGCCTTACCAGATCGTCACGAGCATACCGGATCTCGACGCGAATGTAGTCCAGACCATCCGCAAAGAGGCCGACACGGACGAAGGCCCGCGGCCCGGCACCACGCCCGAAACGCTCGCGAAATTGAAGCCGGCATTCGCGGCGAATGGTTCAGTTACCGCCGGCAATAGTTCGCAAATGTCGGACGGCGCCGGCGCTGCGCTGCTGATGAGCGCGACGGCGCTGCAGCGCTACAACCTCCAGCCGATCGGCCGCTTCCTCGCGTTTGCCGTAGCCGGCGTGCCGCCGGAAATCATGGGAATAGGGCCAATCAAAGCCATTCCGAAAGCGTTGCGGCAAGCCGGCTTGAAGCAGGAAGATATCGACAGCATCGAACTCAACGAAGCGTTCGCCGCGCAAAGCCTTGCTGTCATCAACGATCTGCGGCTCGATCCGGTCAAAATCAATCCATACGGCGGCGCCATCGCGCTCGGCCACCCGCTCGGCGCGACCGGCGCCATCCGTACCGCAACGCTCTTGCATGGGCTGCGCCGGCGCAAGCAGCGTTATGGCATGGTTACGATGTGCGTCGGCACCGGGATGGGTGCGGCCGGTATTTTCGAGGCGCTCTAGCCGCGCTTAATTGATAGCGCTGAAACCTTTGACCACGGTTTTCTTGCGGCGCGAGCCTGGCCCTTTTCCCACTTTCCCATTCCCACTTTCCAAGGAAATCGCTCGCGCGCTCGCTATTTCGCCGGCGACAGTGCGCAGTCATCTGCAAGCGGTTTACGCCAAGCTTAAGTACCTGCAACAAGATGAGCTGGCGCGGAGTTTGGGGGATTAGGAGGGACGATGGGCGCGAGAACGGTACCCATCATAGCTCTGTTAACCATTGGCGAGTTAGCTGCCTCTCCTTCAAGAACGTTTGATCGGTGCCAGCAGAAAAATTTACGAAATCGTGTTTCGCTTGAACAACGTCACCTTTAGCCTTCCAGTTAAAAAACCCGAGACAATAGTGCAATTGATATTTCTCGGGATTCTCACGTAATACCCAACACCAGTAGTGTCCGGTTAACGCGTAATCTGAGTTATGCAATTCGCTGATTGATAGAAGCAATGAGCCATTTTTGGCATGTCTACGATTTGAACGCGAAAGTACGCGAACCTGTCGCCTTCTCAGGCGCAGGAGACGCGCATGCATGTCGGCAAGTTGGTGTTCGCCCAGTTGATGGATCATCTTCCGTGGAAGACTTTCGGCCGCATCGTCGAGCGTTACGGTGGCGATCATCGAGTTCGCGAGTTCAGTTGCGCCAATCAGTTCCGCTGCATGGCATTCGCGCAACTCACGTATCGCGAGAGCTTGCGCGACATCGCGACCTGCCTGCGCGCGCAGTCGGCCAAGCTTTATCACCTGGGCCTTCGGGGAACCGTGGCCCGCAGCACGCTGGCCGACGCCAACGAAGCGCGCGACTGGCGTATCTATGCCGAGTTTGCCCAACACTTGATCCGGATCGCGCGCCGGCTCTACCTCGACGAACCCTTTGGCGTCGACCTCAAGGAAACCGTCTACGCGCTCGATTCCACCACGATCGACTTGTGCTTGACGTTGTTCCCCTGGGCGCCATTCCGGTCGACCAGGGCGGCGATCAAGCTGCACACGCTCATCGACCTGCGCGGCAACATCCCGACCTTTATCCATATCAGCGACGGCAAACTGCACGACGTCAAAGTCCTGGACGAATTGCTGCCCGAGCCGGGCGCCTTCTACGTCATGGATCGGGGCTATCTCGATTTCGAGCGCTTGCACCGGTGGCATTTGGCCGGGGCCTTCTTCGTCACCCGCGCCAAGTCCAATCTCAAGGCCAGGCGCCGTTACTCCCATCCGGTGGACCGTGCCACGGGACTCATCTGCGACCAGACCATCGTCCTCACCGTGCATTACTCCAAGGCCGGTTATCC
>JACMKV010000417.1 GCA_014379915.1 Burkholderiales bacterium | reverse complement strand
TCCGCGTAGAACGGTGTCTCGTTCAGCACGATGACGGCCGCATCGCCGGCATTGATCATTTCCACGGATACGCCTTCTTTGTAGATCGCGAGAATTTGCGCGTTGTACTGCAGCACGTCGTAGCCATGGAAGCGCGTCGTTGCGCCGCTATAGGTCATGCCCTGCTGCGTGCCGAATTTCGACGCCGCTTTTGCCCGGCTGCGCTGTCGTTGCATCGCTTCTTCGAAGCCGGCGAAATCGACGTTGATGCCGCGCTCGCGCGCGATGTCGGTGGTCAGGTCGAGCGGAAAGCCGAAAGTGTCGTAAAGCCTGAACACCGTCTCACCCGACAGCATGCGGTCTTCGTTATGCATGGCTGATTCGAGCACCTGCATGCCGTTCTCCAAGGTTTCGGCAAAACGCTCTTCTTCCTGTTTGAGCACTGCGGCGACACGCTCTTTCGCCTCGCGCAATTCAGGATAAGCATCGCCCATGACGTGATCGAGCTCGGCGGCCAGCAGGTAGAAAAATGCCTTCTTCGCGCCAAGCTTGTAGCCATGGCGAATCGCGCGCCGAATGATCCGGCGCAGCACATACCCGCGCCCCTCGTTGCCAGGAATCACGCCATCGACGATCAGGAAGCTGCATGCGCGAATATGGTCAGCGATGACTTTCAGCGAGTTGTTGCCAGGATTGTCGGTATTCGTGATTCGCGCGGCAGCGGCTATCAAATGCTGGAACAAATCGATCTCGTAATTGCTGTGCACGCCCTGCATGACCGCGGCAATGCGCTCCAGTCCCATGCCGGTATCGACCGACGGTTTGGGCAGCGCATGCAGCACGCCGTGCTCGTCGCGGTTGTACTGCATGAAAACCAGATTCCAGATTTCGATATAGCGGTCGCCGTCGGCATCGGCGCTGCCCGGCGGGCCGCCCTGCACAAGCGGGCCGTGGTCATAGAAGATTTCGCTGCACGGGCCGCACGGGCCGGTGTCGCCCATTTGCCAGAAATTATCCGCTGTCGCGATACGCGTCAGCCGTTCGGCTGCAATGCCGATGTCATTGAGCCAGATGTCAGCGGCGTCGTTGTCGTCCGCGTAAACCGTGATCCAAAGCTTGTCGGCGGGGACATGCAGCACCTCGGTCAGAAATTCCCACGCGTAGCGTATGCCATCGCGCTTGAAATAATCGCCAAAGCTGAAGTTGCCGAGCATCTCGAAGAACGTGTGATGGCGCGCGGTGTAGCCGACGTTTTCGAGATCGTTGTGCTTGCCGCCGGCGCGCACACAGCGCTGCGAACTCGTTGCGCGCACATAATCGCGTGTTTCGCGGCCGAGGAACACGTCCTTGAATTGCACCATGCCAGCGTTGGTGAAAAGCAGGGTCGGGTCATTGGCCGGGACGAGCGGGCTAGACGGCACGATCCGGTGATTTTTGCTCTGGAAATAATCGAGAAACTGCTGGCGGATTTCGCTGGATTTCATATGGATAGCAATGCCTTGGCGTGAATCTGTGGGGGTCTGTGGAATGTTACAACTCGGCAACTGGAGCGGCAAGGTAGAGAAGCTTTACGACCGGGCTCGGCGAGCCGATTTACGCCACGTTGATTCAGAAACCCGGCAGACGTTCCGTTTCGGTAACGCGCAGGGCGATCGATTGGCCGCCGATGATGGCGCCGCTTTGCACGACGCCGCGCACGCGAATTTGCTCATTTAGCGCAGGGAGGATTCCGGACGTGACCACAGCAATTTTGGCGGCATCGCCTTCCAGCAGGAAAACCTTCACTTCGAGCAACGGGATTTGCGTCGCGTTCACGACCTTGCCTTTGATCTTGATTTCCTTGCCCTCGAACTGGGCCGGCGCAGCAACGATCTCGGCGATCGGCGTGTAGCCGAACGGCAGATAGTCGCAGCCGGCAAGGAGCAGAGCAGCCGTTACAAGGAACAGGAATAGCACGCGCTTGATGTCGATTATCCGCTGTCGGGTGCAGATGATTATCGATCCGCCTCGGCGCCGCGCAGCACGACCCTGATGGTTTCAAAATCGAAGCCGCGGCTTTGCAGGAAGCGCATTTGCCTGGCGCGCTCGCTGGCGTTCTGCGGCAGCGCGCCGAATTTTCGCTGCCAAACGTCGCGTGCGGCCTCGGTCTCACCCGCTTTCAACGCCGGCAACGCAGCCGCAATCAATTCTTCGCCGACGCCTTTACTGCGCAGGTCATGGACGATACGAGCAGCGCCGCGCTTGCCGCGGCGGGCGCTGATCAGGTTTTCCAGCGCACGCTGATCCGACAGAAATCCGCCGCGCGTCAGTTCATCGAGCACCGAGGCAAGATCGCTTTCGTCCCCGGCTTGACCGGCAAGCTTGTTTTCAAGTTCGGCTCGCGTGTGTTCGCGCCGCGCCAGATAGCGCAAGGCACGGGCGCGCAGGCTGGGCGTCTGACTCAAGTCACCTCATCAAGCAGTCGCCGGAACACGCACTGCCGCGACGCCGGCGTTCTCGCGGATACGCGCTTCGATATCGGCCGCGATGTCCTGATGATCGCGCAGAAACTCGCGGACGTTATCCTTGCCCTGACCGATTTTTTCGCCGCGGTACGAGTACCAGGCGCCGGCTTTTTCGATCAGCTTGTGCAGCACGCCAAGCTCGATGATTTCGCCTTCGCGCGAAATGCCTTCGCCATACAGAATGTCGAATTCGGCCTGCTTGAACGGCGGTGCGACCTTATTCTTGACGACCTTGACGCGCGTCTCGTTGCCGATCACTTCGTCGCCTTTTTTGATCGAACCGGTGCGCCGAATGTCGAGACGCACCGACGCGTAAAACTTCAATGCGTTGCCGCCCGTCGTGGTCTCCGGATTGCCGAACATCACGCCGATTTTCATGCGAATCTGGTTGATGAAAATCACCAGCGTGTGCGAGCGCTTGATGTTCGCCGTCAGCTTGCGCAATGCCTGCGACATCAGCCGTGCCTGCAAGCCCATTTGCGGCTCACCCATTTCGCCTTCGATTTCAGCGCGCGGCGTCAAGGCCGCGACGGAATCGACGACGACGACGTCGAT
>JACMKV010000416.1 GCA_014379915.1 Burkholderiales bacterium | reverse complement strand
GATTATCAGCGCGTCGATGACGACACTATTCGCGCCAAATTCGAGAAACTGTGGGGCCAGAAGCTCGATCCAAATCCTGGCCTGACGGTCGTCGAAATCATGGACGCCGTGCATGCCGGCAAACTGCATGGCATGTACATCATGGGCGAAAACCCGGCGATGTCCGATCCCGACGCCAGCCACGCGCGCGCCGCGCTTGCCGCGCTCGATTGTCTGGTCGTGCAAGACATCTTCCTGACCGAGACCGCGTATCTTGCCGACGTCATATTGCCGGCGACGGCGTTCCCGGAAAAAACCGGCACCTTTACCAATACCGACCGCATGGTTCAGCTTGGCCGCCAGGCGCTGGATGCGCCGGGTGACGCCAAGCCCGATCTATGGATTATCCAGCAGTTGGCGAAACGGCTCGGCGTCGATTGGAACTACGGCGACGTGTCCGACGTATTCAACGAAATGCGCAAGGCCATGCCGAGTATCGCCGGTATCACCTGGGGGCGGCTCGAGCGCGACAGCTCGGTGACTTATCCGTGCGAGCAGGAAGGCGATCCCGGCGAACTGGTCGTGTTCGTCGAAGACTTTCCGACCCCGAGCGGGCGCGGCCGTTTCGTCCCGGCCGATATTATCCCGGCCAACGAGCGACCGGACGGCGACTATCCGATGGTGCTGATTACCGGCCGCCAGCTCGAGCATTGGCACACCGGCAGCATGACGCGTCGCTCCGGCGTGCTTGACTCCATCGAGCCGGTGCCGATCGCAACCATCAACCCGCTCGATCTCGATGCGATCGGCGTGCGCGCCGGCGACGTGATAACGGTCGAATCGCGGCGCGGCAAAATTGCACTTTATGCGCGCGCCAACGACGGCGTGCCGACCGGCGCCGTGTTCATTCCGTTTTGTTACTACGAAGCGGCAGCAAATCTGTTGACCAACGCGGCGCTCGATCCGATCGGAAAAATTCCGGAATTCAAGTATTGCGCGGTGCGCATAACCCGCGGCGGCAATGTTACGCCGACGACGAGCTATGGCGGCGGGCAGATTCTGACTTACGCCGACGACTAAGTAGATTGGTTGTCTGACCGGATCGGCGGATGTTCCGTCAGATCTTTGCGCAGTGAATAACCTCTTGCGTTCGTTCGAAGCAGCGCCAAAGAGAAAAAGCAATTGCGGCGCTGTTCTTTGCTCTGCTTCGACGCCCTGGAACGAACGATTCCATTAATAGCTATTTTTGGGAACCACAATGACATCCGACATAGAAATAGCCCAGAAAGCCAAGATGCAGCGCATCGCCGTCATTGCCAAAGACCGGCTCGGCATCAGCGACGAATATCTAGAGCCCTACGGCCATTACAAAGCCAAGCTCTCTCTTGATTATGTCGACAGCCTGAAGGACAAACCCGACGGCAAGCTGATTCTGGTGACGGCCATCAGCCCGACACCGGCCGGCGAAGGCAAAACGACGACGACCGTCGGCCTTGGCGATGCGCTGAATAAAATTGGCAAAAAGGCCGTGATGTGTCTGCGCGAACCGAGCCTGGGGCCGGTATTCGGCATGAAGGGCGGCGCCGCCGGCGGCGGCTACGCGCAAGTCGTGCCGATGGAAGACATCAACCTGCATTTTACCGGCGACTTCAATGCAATCCAGCTCGCGAACAACCTCCTCGCCGCGCTGCTGGACAACCATATTCATCACGGCAACGAACTTGGCATCGACGTACGCCGCATCACCTGGAAGCGCGTGCTCGACATGAACGATCGCGCGCTGCGCGATATCGTGTGTTCGCTCGGCGGTCCGGGTAACGGCTTTCCGCGCGAGGATGGCTTCGACATCGTCGTAGCAAGCGAAGTGATGGCGATTTTCTGCCTTGCGACTTCGTTCAAGGATCTCAAGGAGCGCCTCGGCAATATCGTCGTCGCCTATACGCGCGAACTGAAACCAGTGCTCGCTCGCGACCTGAATGCGCACGGCGCCATGACCGTGCTGCTGAAAGACGCGCTGAAACCGAACCTGGTGCAGACGCTGGAAAACAATCCCGCCTTCATCCATGGCGGACCGTTTGCCAATATCGCACATGGTTGCAATTCGGTGATCGCGACCAAGACTGCGCTGAAGCTAGCCGACTATGTCGTGACCGAAGCCGGCTTCGGCGCCGATCTGGGCGCGGAAAAATTCATTGACATCAAGTGCCGCAAATCCGGCTTGCGCCCCTCGGCGGTTGTAATTGTCGCGACCATGCGCGCGCTGAAATATCACGGCGGCGTCGATCTGAAGCAGCTGAACAACGAAAACCTCGAGGCGCTCGAAAAGGGCATTGCCAATCTGGAACGCCACGTCAGCAACATGACGAACCATTTCGGCCTGCCGTGCGTAGTCGCGATCAACCATTTCACTTTCGATACCGACGCCGAAGTCGCGCTGCTGCAGAAGAAAATGAAAGACGCGCCGGTTGTCCTTGCCAAGCACTGGTCGGATGGTGGAGCGGGCGCGGCCGATCTCGCGCGCGTCGTTGTCGATTTAGCCGACAAAGGCAAGTCCAACTTCAGATTCGCCTACGAAGAGAGCGCGACGCTTTGGGACAAGATCAAAACCGTCGCGCAAAAAATCTACGGCGCTGCGGACGTTTCCGCCGACGCCAAGGTGCGCTCGCAGATCAAGAAACTGCAAGACGACGGCTACGGCCATTACCCGGTATGCGTGGCAAAAACACAATACTCGTTTTCGACCGATGCCAGCCTGCGCGGCGCGCCTTCCGGCCACGTCATCGGCATACGCGAGGTGCGGCTCGCCGCCGGCGCGGAGTTTATTGTCATGGTTTGCGGCGACATCATGACCATGCCAGGTCTGCCGAAAGTGCCTTCGGCGGTCAAGATCGATCTGACGGATGAGGGCAAGGTCGTCGGATTGTTCTAATCCGTTGTTCGTATTTTCGGAAGCGCGAATTTTCTCCACTTCTATGTGATTCGCGCTGGCGAGAGGACGCGATATTCTTCAATCGTTGACGGGCAGTCCTGACGTCGCCTCGCACGACGATCAGGAGCGCGCCTCGTATTCTGAGATCGGGCCCTTTCGTTCTCATACGCACTGAAACAAGTCACACAAAACCACTCTCGCGCCGGGACATCCGAAGCGATCGGCTCAGAGAGCCGCGAGCCGAAACTACTTTTGCAAAACGCCTTTACCCGGGCAGCCAACCTTATGAAGCGCCTTTATGGAATTCGGTAGCCCGGAATTCTGGGTCGCGGTGCTGCAAATCATCGCGATCGACATCGTCTTGAGCGGCGACAACGCGGTTGTCATCGCGCTAGCCTGTCGTTCACTGCCGCCGCAGCAACGCCGGAAGGGGATTTTCTGGGGTGTCACTGGCGCGATCTCGTTGCGCGTCATCCTGACTTTTTTTGCCGTAACACTGCTTGACCTGCCTTACCTGAAAGCGATCGGCGCCGCGCTGCTGTTATGGATTGGCATCAAGCTGATGCTGCCGGACAAGCCGACTGAGCACGAGATCGCAAGCAGCAAAAGCCTGATCGCGGCGATCCGAACCATCATTATTGCGGATTTCGTGATGAGCCTGGATAACGTTGTCGCCGTCGCCGCGGCGGCGGACGGCAGTATCCTGCTGCTGATTTTTGGCCTTGTTGTGAGTATCCCGCTGATCATGTGGGGTAGCCAGCTGATCCTGCGCTTTATGGATCGCTATCCGATCATCATTACGCTCGGCGCCGGACTGCTGGGATGGGTCGCAGGAGATATGGCGGTCACTGACCCGGTGATTCAGCCGTGGGCGGAGCACGTTATCCCGTTCGCGGAATGGACTGCGCCGCTGGCTGGCGCATTGTTCGTCGTCATCATTGGTACGCTTTTGAGCAGACGAGTGCAGCCAGCCAGCGAAGAAATCCAGGAACCTCCGAACATGTCATCCTGAACGGTCTTTAGCCCCGGACCCGATCCAGGGTAAGGTTCCGCTTATCGTCGAAACCCCTGAACGAGTCATCCTGAACTAAGGGAAGGATCTGCTTTTGATACTGGAAAATGAAGCAGATCCTTCGGCTCCGCCCTCAGGAGATTCCTCGGCTAACGCCTCCCGAATGACGCCGCGGAAAAGTTTCTTACATCACATTTGCGGATTCACGCGCTCGAGCTTGGAGTGCAGCTTGTTCAACGCGCTGATGTAAGCCTTGGCCGAAGCGACGACGATATCGGTATCGGCGCCCTGACCATTCACAATGCGCCCTGACTTCTGCAATCGCACCGTGACTTCCCCCTGCGCATCGGTGCCGCTGGTGATGTTATTCACCGAAAACAACTGCAATTCGGCGCCGCTCGCGACGATGCTTTCGATCGCCTTGAACGACGCATCGACTGGACCGCTGCCGCGCGAATCGGCCTGTTTTTCGCGGCCGCCTTCAGACAGCACGATGGAAGCGTATGGTAATTCGCCGGTTTCGAGCTGCGCTTTCAGCGACACAAGTTTGAAATGTTCCTGCACCTGGTTTACCGCTTCATCGGAAGCCAGCGCCTGCAAGTCTTCGTCGAAGATATCGTGCTTCTTGTCGGCCAGTTCCTTGAAGCGCGCAAACGCGGTATTCACGGCTTCTTCCGAGGCGAGCTCGATGCCGAGCTCATTCAGGCGCGCGCGGAACGCGTTGCGGCCGGAGTGCTTGCCGAGCACGAGCTTGTTCGCGTTCCAGCCGACATCCTCGGCGCGCATGATTTCGTAAGTCTCGCGGCTTTTCAAAACGCCGTCCTGATGTATGCCGGATTCGTGCGCAAACGCATTGGCGCCGACCACGGCTTTGTTGGGCTGCACGGCAAAACCGGTGATGCCGGCGACAAGCCGGCTGGCCGGCACGATTTGCGTCGTGTCGATGCGCGTGTCGCACTGGAATATGTCGCGGCGCGTGCGCACCGCCATCACGATTTCTTCCAGCGCCGCATTACCGGCGCGCTCGCCTAATCCGTTAATCGTGCACTCGACCTGACGCGCACCGGCGACCACGCCCGCCAGGGAGTTCGCAACCGCGAGCCCGAGATCGTTATGACAATGCGTCGAAAAAATCGCCTTGTCGGAAGTCGGAATGCGCTCGCGCAGCGTGCGTATCAAATTGCCGAATTGCTCGGGGACGTTGTAGCCCACCGTATCCGGAATATTCAGCGTCGTCGCACCCGCGGCGATTGCTGCTTCAAGAACGCGACAGAGAAAGTCTATTTCAGAGCGCCCGGCATCTTCGGGAGAAAACTCGACATTGTCGGTATAATGGCGCGCCCATTTAACCGCTTTGACTGCCTGCTCCAAAACCTGGTCGGGCTGCATGCGCAGTTTCTTCTGCATGTGAATCGGCGAGGTCGCGATGAACGTGTGGATGCGCGGTGAATTCGCGCCCTTGATGGCCTCGCCGGCCCGCGTAATATCGGCTTCGGTTGCG
>JACMKV010000415.1 GCA_014379915.1 Burkholderiales bacterium | reverse complement strand
TTGACCTTAACGCCGGCAGCCGCGCGATCGGAGACCGCATCGGTAAACTCCCGGCCGATCGCGCCCGACCAGTAGATGTAGGTTTCGAAATTGACGGTTTTTTTTGCGCCGCGTATCGCCTGCAGCATAGCTGGAAAAATTTCCTGGCCGTTCAGTAGTTCCTCGACGACGTTACCGTCGACGACCGGCGGTCCCAGCAGCACGCTCATGGAACGCAGGAATTGCGGGTCGTCGACGCCATACAAATGCTCGAGCCGGTACTCGATCTGATCCTCGCCCATGCTCAAATTGAGCCCAAGAAGGACAAGCAGGGCCGCGCTCAGTACCGAGCCGACTGCGATCGCAACTCTGGCTTTAGTTCGTTTGGAGGCCATCGGGACCTAATAGTTGAATCTAGCGACGAAGCTTAGCACTGAAATTCGGCGATCGCGCCCGCCAGCGAATGAGTCGGATGAAAAGCGCGCGGCAAAATAAAAAGAGCAGGCTCGCCTGCTCTTTTTTTAGATGACCGGAAGAACTATTTTCCTGGCATTGTTTTAACGATCGAGCCGTCGACGACCTTCACACGATCACCGACTTCGAATCCGCTGCGGCTTTCGAGCGCGACAGTTTGGCGCTTGCCGTTATCCATGCGCACGGTGAACCGATACAGATTATCGTTGTAGCCGACGCGACCCTGCACCTGCAGAGCGGACATCGCACTGCTCGCAGCGCCGGCGACGGTGGCTGCGGTTTGCGACGTATCGCCGTATTCGCTGCCGATTGCGGCACCGGCAATGCTGCCGCCCGATCCTGTGAGCACCGAGCTCAGCCCGATGCCTTCGCGTCCCTCGACGATATTGATCGATTCGATGAACCCGCAATCGGTACAATCTGTTCCGGTCGTTCCGGTCGCAGCGACGCTATCGGTTTCCTTATTCCCACCCAGCATGCCGCACGCCGATACCAGTGCTAGCACAGATATCGATACGAATAATTTGATTCTGTTCATGACACTCTCCTCTCGGGGGACAGTCGAAGTATAACGTAATGAAAGCAGTTTTGCGGTTACACAACAGGAGGCGAAATGAATAACGGACTATGGGTTCTGCTGGCGCTGCTGGCGATCATCGCAATCGGCTTCGCCTTGATGATGCGCCGGTTAATGCGCCAGAGTAGGGAGGCCGAACGCAATATCGATCACAGCAAGCTTCGCCATATCGAAGACGAACAGTAGATGGCTCCCGCGAAAACCCTCTGATGACGGGGAAGCAGCGAATGCTGCTTCACTACTTTTTCCGGATCATCGGCAAGTGTTCGCCAAGCGTGGACGCTTGTTACTCCCAGTACGGACGGGCGCGGTAATGCGAGTGAATACTGGCCGCCCATTGACGGTCAGCCATTTGCGGCCAGTTGTCTTTATCGAACCCGGGGGCGTTCTCGAGTTGCTGCTTGTCGACATTCAGCATGACTCGCTCGTTCGCCGAGTCGACTTTCAACGCGCCCCAGGGAATAGCGAACAGTTTTTCTCCCATGCCGAGGAACCCGCCGAAGGACAGCACTGCATAAGCGATTCGGCCACGGCCGGTATCGAGCATGATAGCCTCGACCCTGCCCAGATCTTCACCCTGCTGGTTGACCACTTTGTCGCCCTCGAGCGTATCCGCCGGCAAAATTCCGGCGCCGCCAGCCTCGCTATCGGCTTTATAGTCTATCGCGGTCATTATTTACTCCATTCCTGAGTAGGCATCTGGATTGCTATCCGCAGCAATAACCGTTCCGTATAGTGGTTCGTTCGGCTGGCGCGCGCACCCCGCGCACCCCCACGCGTTACGCCTGAAAGAGCCTTGGAAGATTTTTACAAAGCTTGCAAAATTTACATAGTCGCAGTCAAGCGCAGGCCTTTGTGTTTCCACACCATACCTTCCCTGCATCCGTGGATAATTCACGGAACGTATAGCTCTTACCGGGTCTCAGTTGAATGATGCCGACAGCACCAAGTCGCTTTATTTCGTTTGAAGAAAGATGTTTGCATGACTATCACTAGACTTAACTGAATATGAGTTCCTTGTCTCCAAACACCTATGACGAACGCATCGCTGCCGACGAGTCCGTTACAGCAACGCGCGCCTCGCGGTACCGTGATGCCAGCCGCACTGCCAGCAATACACCCCGCATGACCAGACCAATTTTTCCCGCCCGGCCTGCAATCTTCCTGTTTATTACCGGTCTCGCGGTAGCGGTCTACGCGGCGCTGGCGCTGGCCGCGCGATTTGACGTGAGGTGGGCGCCAGCACTGCAATCTTTGGCTTCCGATATGCCGCCGCTCGTCGCGCTCGGGCTGTTGCTGGGCGGTGCGTCGCTGGCGTCATGCACGTTTCGCGCGCGAATCTTGACGACCGCGTTTGCCATAGCTGTCATCGTCCTCGGAAGCGTGCATCTGGTCGAATTCGGCGCCGGTTGGCAGTTGCCGCCCGCGCTTTCCGTCAGCGCACTGTTCGCCGACACAGCGGGCGACGTTGCGTCGATCTCACTTCTGACCGCATTGAATCTTGTCCTGATCGGCACGATGGTGGCGGTACTGGCCGCGGCGCGCGAGCAGCTCGCGTCCGACGTCATCGTCGCGCTCGCCGCCTCTGCTGTGCTGGCGATCTCGCTGGTTTCCTTATTCGGCCACGTCAGCGGCAGCCGCTTCGTTTACGACAGCCTGCGCTTTAGCAGCGCCGAACTGGAGACCTCGATCGCGTTTATCGCGCTTGGTCTGAGCCTCACGGTCTACATCTTCTCCGGCGCCGAGCGTATCGAATTAAGGAAGTGGGCGCCGATTCCGCTCTGGTTCGGAGTTTTCATTTGCACGCTTCTGCTCTGGCAAGCGTTGCGCGTCCGGGAAGCGGGCGACGCGCAGCAGGCCATTGCGCGAACCGCTGCCGCGATGCGCGCCGACGTTGCCGAGCATGTGGAAGCGCGCACGCAGACGCTGCGTCGTTTTGCCGCTCGCTGGCAAATCTATCAACCCAGTGAGGCGCAGTGGCGGACGGAAGCAACCCAGTATGTCAAAGATCTGTCGGATTTGAGCGCGCTCTATTGGGCCGATGACAACCTGCGCGTGAAATGGGTCGAGCCCAGCTCGGGCGGCGCTAACGGTTTGGCTCTCACTGGCGATCCTGCCCGTCGCGCCGCGCTCGATGCGGCATTGTCGCGGCGCGACAATGCCTTGACGGGATCGATCGATCTCGCCAATGGCGTACGCGAGTTGCACATCTACGCGCCGGTTTACCTGAATGTCGGCGGCAACAGCGCAGCGGTCAGCCCGGCCGA
This sequence comes from Burkholderiales bacterium, assembly GCA_014379915.1. Lineage (GTDB taxonomy): Bacteria > Pseudomonadota > Gammaproteobacteria > Burkholderiales > JACMKV01 > JACMKV01. Next base: position 8,423 of record JACMKV010000415.1, on the reverse strand, counting down.
CGGAGCTCCTGCCGGCGTCATCGTCGGTGTGTTCCGGCTACAGGCCTTGTTAGACGGGCTGTTGAAGAACGAGTTTCCGGGCTTTGCTGCGACCCTGCGTCAAGGCGATCAAATCATCTACGACACAACCGCGCGAGGCGACCAGCTGGCCCCATCCTGGGCGGTGACCGAGACCATCCCGCTCCGCCAAAGCGGCGATAGCAGCTGGCAACTGACCGTCACGCCAACGCGCGCAACGGTCAAGGAAACACAAACGTCGATCCCGGAAGCGGTACTGGCATCCGGAATCGGGCTCGCTTCGCTGCTCGCCTTCATGGCTTTTTTGCTGCAGACCGCCTGGCGCCGTTCCCGGCAGTTGTCGATTTCGAATCAGGCGCTCGCCTACGAAGTACGGCAACGCGTGACAGTCGAGCGCGCGGCGCGTGAAGCAGAGCAGCGCTCGCGCCTGATTTCCAACGTGGTTCGCGATTATGCGATTTTCACGTTATCGACCGATGGCTTTATTACGAGCTGGAATGAAGGCGCGCAACTGATCAAGGGCTACGCAGCCGAAGACATCCTCGGCAAACATTTTTCGGTCTTCTTCACTGACGAACAGATCGAGCGTTCCGTGCCCGAGCGATCGCTGCAGCTCGCTGCGGCGCAGGGCCGTTACGAAGACGAGGACTTGCGGGTAGCCGCCGGCGGCCGCGAGTTCTGCGCCGACGAAGTGATCACGCCAATGCGTGATGAGCGCGGCGAACTGCAGGGTTACTCGGTCATTACGCGCGACGTGACCGAGCGAAAAAATGTCGAGCAGAAGATTCGTGAGTCGCGCGACTTTTACATGAAGCTGATTGGCGACTTCCCGAATCCGGTGCGGCGTTCGGACGCTTCCGGCAAGTGCGACTACTTCAATCAGGCCTGGCTGGACTTTACCGGGCGCAGCCTCGATCAGGAGCTGGGCGATGGCTGGCTGGAAGGCGTGCACCCCGACGACCGCGAGCGTTGCATGCAGGCGCACGGCGAGGCGCTCGCGGCGCGCCGGGCGTTCGAGATCGAATACCGGTTGCGCCGCGGGGATGGCAGTTATGGCGCCCTGCTCGACTTTGGCCGGCCCTTCTACGATTTGCGTGGCGGCTTCACCGGATATATAGGCGCATGCTACGACGTAACCGACCGGCGAGCAGCCGAAAGCGCGCTGCGCGGCAGCGAGGCGCGCTACGAAGCGATGACTTCCAACGTCCCGGGCATGGTATTTCAGCTGCAAACCGATGGGGCTAGCCTGGATTTCCGTTACGTCAGCCGCAAGGTCTATCAGCTTTTTCGCATCGGCCCGGGAGCAGTCAAAGCCGACGCGGAGGCCCTGCTGGGTTTGATGCCGCCGCAGGACCGGGAGCGGTTCACTATTAGTCTGCTCGAGGCGGCGCAACACATGACCGAATGGCAGTGGGATGGCCGGGTCCTGCCGCGACAGCGCGAGCTGAAGGAAATCAAGTGGGTCACGGTCAAAGCTTCGCCGACTTCGCTGGGGGATGGCAAAACACTGTGGGACGGCGTGCTGTTCGACGACACTGCACGGCGCCGCGCCCAGCTCGAAGTCGAGCATTCGCGCGAACAGCTGCGCGCTTTGTCGCATCACCTGCAGGCCGTGCGCGAAGAGGAAAAATCGCACATTGCGCGCGAGATTCACGATGAGTTGGGCGGCACCCTGACTGCGCTGAAAATGGATATCGCCTGGCTGATGCCGCGGCTTTCTCCGGCGCAGGCGCTATTGGCCGAACGCATACGCGGCATGTCGCAACTCGTCGATTCGGCGGTTTATACGATGCGACGCATCTCGAGCGAGCTGCGGCCCACGCTGCTCGATGATCTCGGTCTGGTCGCCGCGCTGCAATGGCAGGCTGCGGAGTACCAAAAGCGCACAGGCACAACATGCTCTATCGACGCCGAACCGGAGGATAGCGTCGTTCCGAACGAACTGGCAGTCGCGTTTTTCCGCGTATTCCAGGAAGCATTGACCAATGTCACCCGGCATGCGAAAGCCAGTCACGTCGTAGTGACATGGCGCGAACGGGCCGACGGCTACCTATTGCAGATCGCCGATGACGGCGTCGGTTTCTCGGAAGGCCACCGGATCAAGCCGACGTCGAATGGTATCCGCGGCATGACCGAGCGCGCACGGCATCTGATCGGCAATGTTTCGGTTGCAAGCGCGCCCGGGAAAGGGACTACTGTCACGGTGTCCCTGCCAAAAGCCAACAAAGATGAGGAAACCCGCTCGTCCGCGACGGGCTAAGCTCGCTTTCCGGCTCCCCGCTTTGTAGGACGGCGCCGACAGTATGTACTTTACGAAACCCTGATTTCTTTGCACTGCCGTAATCTTTTTACTTGACGAAAGGCCTTTCCTAAAGTAAAATGTTATTAAGTAAACGGGAAAGGCAAATGACTAAAGTTCAGAACACCAGCACCAAAGACGATGAAGTAATTGCGGCGATTCCTATGGCGTGCTCCGACGAATCCGCCGCCGCCGAGTTCTTGGAAAAGCAGCGTTGGGGCGAACATCCGGCTTGCCCACATTGTGGCGATCTGGACGTGTACAAGATGAAGTCGCTAACCGGCGAGCGGCAGACCAATTACCGTTGGCGCTGTCACGGTTGCAAGCAGCAATTTACCGTCCGTGTCGGTACCGTGTTTGAGGAAAGCCGAATCCCGCTACGCCACTGGTGCTATGCGTTCTGGCGTGCCTCAACATCAAAGAAAGGCGTCAGCGCGCTGGAAATCAAACGGCAAACCGGGCTATCTTATAAATCGTCGTTATTCCTGCTAAATCGTATTCGCTTCGCCATGCAGGAAACTGCGCCGGAGATGTTGGCTGGCGACGTTGAGGTAGACGAAGTTTTTATCGGGGGCGCACCACGCCATTACAACAATAGCCGCAAAACCAAAGCACGCAGGAAAAGCATCGTAGTAGGCATGGTGCAGCGTGGCGGCGATGTGCGCCCTAAGATCGTTGCAGACGTGACCGGAGCCAGCCTTAAAGCGGTAATACGCGAGAACGTCGAACGTTCCTCCCGCGTAATGACTGACGAATGGTCAGGCTATCGGGGACTGCACAAAGAGTTTGAGGGAGGGCATGAAACGGTGCGTCACAGCACACATGAATACGCACGCGGCGATGTGCATACGAACTCGATTGAAGGGTTTTTCGGAATGCTCCGCCGTGGACTGGACGGCATCTACCACTCCGTCAGTCATGAACATCTGCACCGCTATTTGGCAGAGTTCCAGTTTCGGCACAACAACCGGTTTCTGTCTGACGGACAGCGCACGCTCGCAGCGATACGGTCAGCTAACCACAAGAGGCTGACGTACAAAGACTGTAAGGTCTCAATCTAAGTGCATCGTGGTGGATATGACCAACTATTCTTTGACAACACGCCCTATTCTTGCGACATTAGAAGTGGTGGGGGAGACGGGGGTCGAACCCGCAAGGACGTAAGTCCACGGAAGTCCCACTTCCGCGTGTTTGCCTTATTTCACCACTCCCCCGCCACTGGGTCGCACAGCTACCGCAGCGGCTAAACTGAATGCTTGATAAAAGCGATGGAGTATAGGAAGATAGACCCGTGCCTATTGCTAGGCACGGGTTGGTATCGCCTACAATCAGGCAGTTCTGATCAGATGGCAGCTAACCAAGTTGACCTCCTTATTCCGTACCTAAACCCTACGGGTGGGTCTCCCTCGACAGGGGGAGTTCAACGAAACTTAATGCCCGCTCGGTTGCTGCCGAGCGGGCATTATCATTGATACGTTATCAGGCGACTTCATGCCTTGTAGGTTAAAGAACCTTCGGCCATCTGATGTCTTTTCCGCTCGAATCCAGCCCTTTACCTCAAGACGCATAAGCGCCACATGCACGCTTTTGCTTATATTCGCGGCGGCGGTAACTGATCCACTTTCTTGTAGTAGCCTAGTCACTTCCCTAGCTGTGATTCCGTCTTTGTTCGCGTGTTTCTGGATCGCGTCTAAGACATGTTGCTGCATTCCCTTGACTTGAGGAACTTTGACTGTTGCAGCTTGCTTTGCTGCATTTTCTTGCTCAAAAAGGAGCTTACGCACCGCGTCTACGGCAATGAGCTTCGCCTTAAGATCGGCGAGAAGGCCTTCGGTTTCTTTAACCTGTCGTTGTAACGAGGTATACAACAAGGTGATTCGATCTGCTTCCATTGGATGGCGCTCCCGCGAAGATGGAGCTAATAATACAACAAGCGAAGAAAGGGTCAAGGGGTTTTCTACAGAATTGTGTAGAAAGTTACTACCAACGTATTACCAACGTCTTTGCCAACAGGAGTCCCAAGGATGCCCGCCGACATCAAGGCACCAAAAACTGGCTTAACCTTTATCGGGCCCCCGCCCAAAAAGACCGGACCGAAGGCAGCAACCATCAAAATTAAAGGGCAATGGGAGGATGCGGTAAAACGCGCCTTAACAGCAAAGAGCCAGCCGGTCGGACGTAAGAAGAAATAACTTAACTGGAGCTGAATATGTCAATTAGCACAGTCTTACTCGTAATCCTGGTCCTGATCCTTGTAGGAGTATTGCCAACCTGGCCCCACAGCCGAGCGTGGGGTTATGGACCCAGCGGCGGGCTCGGGCTGCTGGTGGTCATCTTACTGATCCTGCTCTTATGGGGCAAAATCTAATCGCGTGAAAATGAGAGGGCAAGACAGGGTTTGTAATACGTGTCATTACCGTCAGCATCGCCTTTCGTAAAGTACATACTGTCGGACGGCGCCTACAACCGCCTCCATTTCGCCTACACCAAAATCAGTTGTGAGCGGATAACGACCAATTCCGTATCGGACTAGTATTCGCCATGCGCTGTTACGACCCGCGCTTCAATCCGCAATACCGAGGAGCGACTGAAAACATGGACCAAGCCATCGCAGTGCCCCACGAAAATCTGATTAACTTTCCTTACAGAAGTCTTGATTTCGCGCTGCCGAGAGCAGCGGTCGCCGTTCGCCCCACAACAAAAACAAGCTATGGCGCAATCTATGGCATGTCGCGCCCAATGCAAGGTCTGTACCGCACCATAGACAAAGTAGCGCCTACCGATGCCACGGTGCTGATCGTCGGCGAGAGTGGTACCGGTAAGGAATTGGTAGCAAATTCGATTCACCAGCGCAGCAAACGTTGCGATCAGATTTTTATCCCGATCAACTGCGGGGCAATATCGCCGAATCTAATCGAGGCGGAATTGTTCGGCCATGAACGCGGCAGCTTCACCGGAGCCAACCGCATGCATAAAGGTTTTTTCGAACGCGCTGCCGGCGGCACTATTCTGCTCGACGAAATCACCGAGATGGCCCCGGAGTTGCAGGTAAAGCTGCTGCGCGTGCTGGAAGCCGGAACGTTTTCGCGTGTAGGCGGAGATCAGGAGATCAAGGTCAAGGTCCGCGTCATCGCTGCAACCAATCGCGACCCGCAGGCTGCCGTTGCCGCAGGCCAGCTTCGGGAAGATCTACTGTATAGGCTATCGGTGTTCCCAATCGAGATTCCGCCGCTGCGCGAGCGCGGTGAGGACATCGAGTTGCTGGCGCACCATTTTCTCGGCCTACTGAACGACGCTGAAGACGATGTCGACAAGCGCTTTTCGGCGCGCGCTCTGGCAGCGCTGCGCGAACATTCCTGGCCTGGCAACGTCCGCGAACTCAAGAATCTCGTTCAGCGCTCATTCATCCTGGCCGACAACGTCATCGAGCTCGATGGCCTGCTTCAGCAAAACGCCGAAATCAGGGTGCTGCCGTCCTCGGAGCATCGGTTGCACTTCGAAATTGGCACGCCGCTGGCGGAAGCAGAAAGACACATGATCTGCGCAACGCTCGACCATTATGATGGCAACAAGAAGAAGGCCGCTGAGGTACTGGGGCTCAGTCTCAAGACCTTGTACAACCGGCTCAACGAATATCGCACCGCGCACGATTACCGTTCCGCTACACGCCCGGCGGATCGGGAAGCTCTTGCCTAGCAGGAAGTTTAGTTAAGGGCGTTTATTAAATCTCGAAAAGGACCCAAAACATGAAAACGACTATGAAAGCATTTTTGATCTTCGCAACTTTTTTGCTGGCACTGGCTGGCTGCGCAGGTTCGCAGACAAAATCAAGTACCGGCGATCTGGTTGACGATTCAACGATTACCACTAAGGTGAAAACAGCGTTGCTGGGAGACCCTGACGTGAAGGGTACCCAGGTCAGTGTCGAGACTTTCAAGGGCACGGTGCAGTTGAGTGGCTTCGCCGACAACGCCAAAGCAAAAAGTCGCGCGGAAGATTTGGCGAAAAAAGTCGATGGCGTCAAAGCGGTCAAGAACGACATCCTCATTCGTAGCAAGCAGTAAGCCCGAGGGAGTGCAAAGATGAATGGCAGAGCTCAGGATCTGGCCGATTCCGCGACAGCGATTGCCCGGCGTTCGGCAGATAAACTCACAGACGCCGCGGGTAGCGTCGAAGGTAGCTTGCGCGACGGAGCTGGCAGTTTGCGGTCCGCTGCGGAGAGATCGGCGAGCGAGGCGCGACGGCTGGTTAATGCGAACCCGTTCGTTTCGATCGCGATCGCAGCGGTCGCGGGTGGTGTGTTGGCATGGCTAATGAAGAGGAGGTAGCCCACCATCTAAGGCTAACAGAGCTTGTATAAAAAACGGCGTGCTCAACACGCCGTTTTTTTGATTTCAAGTCGAATGCTGCAATCCGCTCATTCTCTCCCGGGTGTACTGAAACTGATCTTTTGGCGCCTGCGATCGGATTGAAAAATCGATCGATCGCATAACCGAAAACCTTCTACCGCGCGACACTGCGGGACGTATAGCTTTATTCGCATTACTTTCGCTGTCGATCAAGCCGTTTCAGAAGCTGCAGCACCCTGTGCTCGGCCGGATCCCAATCCATAGCGTCTTGACGCTGGCATCGCAGCGAACAAGCTTTGATCGCGATGCGCATCGGCGAGTCCGGGATTGGATGTAGTAGTTGCGGCACACGGTCGGCGTGTTGCCCAAATGCAGCGCGACCGCTTTTACCGCGGTATCGAAGTCCTGCTTGCTGGTGCCGTGGCTATTCTTCGCGCAACTGGCTTTAATACGCAGCTCGCTGCGACTGTTCCCAGCGTCGTCTCGCGCTTTGACGTTCGGGGCGCGCCCCCCTTACCTTGAACGTTTAGGCCTCTACCAACGTGGCGGAAAGAGCCGGCACGAGCTGTCCGCCTGGGAGGCAAGTAATGGAGTGGGTAACAGATCCAGATATCTGGATCGGCCTTCTGACGCTGGTCGCGCTGGAAATCGTCCTCGGCAGCTCGGGCGGCAACTTGTCGGCCAGAATTGCGATAAAAATCAGGTTGTCGATGAAACTCGAGGACGGCTCGTTCCGAGTCGATGGCGCGATGTCACGACGCGCAGGATCACCTTGGCCTTGGTCCGCTCCCGGAGGGTGACTTCAATACGATTGCCGGACTCGTGCTCTTTCTCTTTGGCCGAATACCCGCACTGGGCGAGCGCATTGCTGGGAAGGGTGGAACTTCGCGGTCTTGCGGATGGACGGATGGCGCATCGACAAACTGCTCGCACGCCGCGTTACTACGGCTGAAGCTGCAGATGCATCGTCGGATGCTTAGACAGCGCAAGTGCGTGGGGCGATCGAGTCATGATGGGTGTCTCCAAACTTACACAGGCCTGACATCGGCTTTAACACGATGAATCGGCCATGCTAGGAATTTGGTATGATGACGCGGTGTAAGTTAATACGCTTGAGCAAAACACATGCCGGCTACTGGCGCGTGCTTTACTCCCCTCTCTCTCCAGACAATGTAATGCGATGTTGTCATCCGCCAAAACCTCTGACCAAGTAAAGATGATAAGGATCCTGGTTGCCGACGATCATGCGATCGTCCGCGAGGGATTAAAGCAGATTCTGGTCGGCGTGGAAGATATGCACGTCGGTGGAGAAGCCTGCACCGGTAAAGAAGCATTGGCCAAAATCCGCGAGTCGAACTGGGACGTCGTGCTGCTGGATATATCGATGCCCGATAAAAATGGCATCGATACCCTGAAGCAGATCAGGCAGGAAAGGCCGGATTTGCCGGTACTGATCCTGAGCATGTTTCCGGAAGATCAGTACGCGGTCAGTCTGCTGCGCGCAGGGGCCGCCGGCTACTTGACCAAGGAAAGCGCTCCCAGCCAGTTGGTGAATGCGATCCGAAAAGTCGCGCACGGAAAGAAATTCATCAGCGGCACGCTGGCGGAAACCCTGGCCCTGGAGTTGGGCGGTGATATCGATAAGCCGGTGCACGAAAGTTTGTCGGAACGCGAATTCCAGATCTTTCGGAAGCTCGCGGTAGGACAAACCGCGTCGAAAATCGCTGAGGAATTATTCATCAGCGTCAAGACAGTGA
>JACMKV010000053.1 GCA_014379915.1 Burkholderiales bacterium | reverse complement strand
TCAAGAGCGGCGAATGCTGCGTTTACCGCACCGCCGTTCGAAGCCGCGGTCATCGGCCAAAGCCCGGCATCCCATGCGAACCCTTGAGACTCCGCTAGATGTCTTGGCCTTCCTGTCTGCACCGCTTCGACGTATTGCTGGTCGTGCACCCGCTTAATGTGTTCGCGCGTCAACGATTCAGGTTCGACCAGATCAATTCCTGAAATCGGTTGCGCTTGCAGCGAAATCAGCGATCCACTTCGCCTTTCGCGTGGTGTCGAAGGCGTAACCGGAGCCGACGTAGGAGGGGCTGTAATAGACGTTGATCACGATCCTCTATAGCCATCAAGATATGCCTTCATCTTGAGCCAATCTTTTTTCACTCGATCCCTGCCGCCTCCATTTCTCCAAATAAATTGACCGGTATGAGCCTGGCACCAGACGCGGATCCCCTCGAAATCGAAGGGCGAATCAATTGCGGAGCGTAAATCGAGCTTTGAGATCGGCCCCAAGCAAAACTGTCGTACCGCATTAAAGGTTGGGATTCCAAGGCATACGACTAGCTTAGGCCGGACTATCTGAATCTGGGGTACAGCGAATTCCTTCGCAGCTTCGACCAAGAGTTTGTGCGGAATTTTTGTTTTCATCCCATTCGGCTTGATGAACGGAAATAAATTGGTGCCGTATACATCTTTCAACGACACTCCGAACGTCGCTTCAAGTAACCCGGTCAAATTTCGATTTGTAGGTAGGCGCGGTGTGTGTCCCAAGGTGGCGGCATTGGGATCGAATGGAAGCCTCAAATAACTGTCCGAGCTTCAGTCCTGAAGCATCACGAAGATCTTCGAGTCGACATTTCCGGCTGTTCTGGTATACGGAGAGACGAAGTCACACTCATAAGCCCGATCATGATAATCACAGATACAGGTGTATCCCGTCCAACGCGTGTTCTGCCGCTTTATCGCCAGTTTCTTCAACTCGGCCTTTTTATTCATCGAATATCGCCCCAAGGTTACGCGAACATCAGCCGACCTCGCGGTTCTGGCACACTCCTACCCATGTCTCGCGCCGTTTCGATCCATTCCTGAATTACTGTTTCCAGATTTGAAAGTGCCTCGTGGTAGGTTTCGCCGTCGGCCATGCACCCCGACAACTCCGGCGCCTCAGCAACGAAAGACGCATCTTCATCGCTCCAGTAAATGATGACTTCGTACTTAGGCATCGCGACCTCCGAGCTTGTATTTGAGAATGATATTGCGCACTTGTTTGACCTGATAGGCCTTCGCTTTGGAACCCTTCGGCTGCAGATTGATGATCTCTGTCACGTAGCTCTTCGTAAAGATGTGATGGTCGCCTCGGATGCGTTCGTGAAAGCCAAGTTTGATTACCAACTGCTTCAAGTTGGTGAAAGCAATGTTGGAATCCGACGCGCCACTTAAAATCTGCTCAAGAATTTTATCGGATTTAATTCTTTGCATTCGATATTGATCCAATCAATCCGTGACCGCTCCCAGACTCGCCGACGACACGAGCTTCGAGTATTTCGCCAGCACCCCGCGTGTATAGCGCGGTTGCGGCGCTTGCCATTTCGCGCGGCGGTCTTGCAACTCGGTCTCTGAAATATTTAATTGCAGCAACCGCTTCTCGGCATCGATCGTGATCGAATCGCCTTCGTGCACTAGCGCGATATTGCCGCCGACCGCCGCCTCGGGTGACACGTGGCCGACGACCATTCCCCAGGTGCCGCCGGAGAAGCGGCCGTCGGTGATGAAGCCGACGTCGTTGCCCAAACCTTTGCCGATGATCGCCGACGTCGGACTCAGCATTTCGCGCATTCCGGGGCCGCCTTTCGGGCCTTCGTAGCGGATCACGAGCACGTCGCCGGCTTTTATCCGGTCGCTCATGATCGCCCCCATCGCCTCTTCTTCGGAATCGAACACGCGTGCGGGGCCGGTGATCGAGGTTTTTTTCAAGCCGGTGATTTTGGCGACGCAGCCGTCGGGCGAGAGGTTGCCACGCAGGATCGCGAGGTGGCCGTGCGGATACATTGGCGTACTCCAAGGGCGGATTACATCCTGATTCGCATCGGGCGCATCGGGAATGTTGGCGAGATTTTCGGCGATGGATTTTCCGGTGATGGTCATGCAATCGCCGTGAATTAGACCCTGCTTTAGCAGCATTTTCATCACTTGCGGCACGCCACCAGCGCGATGCAAATCGGTAGCAACATAGCGCCCCGACGGCTTCAAATCGCACAGTACCGGAACGCGCGCGCGGATGTGCTCGAAGTCGTCGAGCGTCCAGGGAACGCCGGCCGCATGCGCGATTGCAAGCCAATGCAGCACGGCGTTGGTCGAGCCGCCAGTTGCCATGACTATGCTGACGGCATTTTCGATCGCTTCGCGTGTCAGGATTTGTCGCGGCAGGATTTGTTGTTTGATCGCGTTGACGAGCACGCGAGCAGATTCCGCTGCGCTGTCGGCTTTTTCGGCGTCTTCGTTCGCCATCGTCGAAGAATAGGGAAGGGAAAGCCCGGCGGCTTCGATGCTGGTCGACATGGTGTTCGCCGTATACATGCCGCCGCACGAACCCGAACCCGGACATGCGCGGCGTTCGATTTCCTTGAAATCGGTCTGGCTTAACTTGCCGGCGTTGAATTCGCCGACCGCTTCGAACGCGCTGACGATTGTCAGGTCTTTGCCCTTGTAGTGCCCCGGTTTGATGGTGCCGCCGTAGACGAAGATCGACGGAATGTTCATGCGCATCATCGCGATCATCGCGCCGGGCATGTTCTTGTCGCAGCCGCCGACGATCAGCACGCCATCCATCCATTCGGCCATGACTGCGGTTTCGATCGCATCGGCAATGACTTCGCGCGACACCAGCGAATATTTCATGCCTTCGGTGCCCATCGAAACGGCGTCGGAAACCGTGATCGTGCCGAACATCTGCGGCATGGCGCCTACGCTTTTCAACTCGGCCTCGGCGCGTTTGGCGAGTATGTCGAGCCCCGAGTTACACGGCGTGATTGTGCTGTAGCCATTGGCGACGCCGACCATGGGCTTGTCGAAATCGCGGTCCTTGTAACCCATCGCGTAGAACATCGCGCGATTTGGCGAGCGCTGGTCGCCCGCGGTCACGACGCGGCTGCGTTGATTGTCAGGCATGCGTAGTCCCTCGAAATAAATGCATAATGCGGCATTCTAGCGTAAGCGCCGACCGATCTATTTGGTCTGTGTAGCCGGCGCTTGTCTTGTTGAGGGCAAAGTTGAGGGGAGATCCGACGCATTTGCTTTCGACTAAAAAGAGATGCTTCCCCCGGATCAAGTCCGGGGTTAAAGACGCGTTCAGCATGACAGGCTGGGCGCTATTTCTGGGTTCTGTTCAATGTTGATTCATCCGCAATTCGATCCCGTAGCGATTCATCTCGGGCCCTTGCAGATCCACTGGTACGGGCTGATGTATCTGCTCGCGTTCACCTTTGTGCTGGTGCTCGGACGCTACCGCATCCGCACGCAGCCGTGGACTGGCTGGAGCAAACGAGAGCTCGACGACGCATTGTTTTACGGCGTGCTTGGGACGATATTGGGCGGCCGAATAGGTTATGTGCTGTTCTACAAGTTTTCCGATTACCTGCACGCGCCGCTCGATATTTTCAAGATTTGGCAAGGCGGCATGTCGTTTCACGGCGGGCTGCTCGGCGTGCTGATCGCGATGGCTTTATTCGCGCGTCATACGCGCAAACGCTGGCTTGCCGTCACCGATTTCATCGCGCCGCTGGTGCCGCTCGGTCTCGGCGCCGGCCGCATCGGCAACTTCATCAATGGCGAGCTTTGGGGCCGCGTGACCGATGTGCCGTGGGCCATGGTCTTTCCGTTTGCAAGCGCGGGCTCGGCGTTGCGCCATCCGTCGCAGCTTTACGAAGTCTTTCTCGAAGGTATCCTGCTGTTCGCCATTCTCTGGATATTCTCGAGCAAGCCCCGGCCGATCGGCGCGGTATCCGCTATGTTCCTGATTTGGTATGGACTATTCCGCTTTCTCGTCGAATACACGCGGGCGCCAGACGATTTTCTCGGGCTGCTGGGATTGGGACTGAGCATGGGTCAGTGGTTGAGCTTGCCGATGCTCATCATCGGTGTCTTCATGCTGCGCTGGGCCTACCGTTTGCGCGACGCCGGCGCGCGCGCCTAGGTCAGCATTTAGAGCTAGCGGGCCTCGCTCCGCGGATTTACGCAGCCGCGCCTTCTGTATTATGATGACCGCCCACGTGGGGTCGTAGCTCAGCTGGGAGAGCGTCGCGTTCGCAATGCGAAGGTCGGGAGTTCGATCCTCCTCGACTCCACCAAGTAGTCATCCGAACCGATCCGAGGGGAGCCGGAAGCGAATATGCTTCCGGCTTTTTTCTCGCCCCTTAATAGCCAAGCACGGCTATTGCGATCTAACGTCAGAGCGGGGCAGTTCAGAAAGCAACTGAACTCTCCGATTTGGAGTTGCCCCGCGCCTCTTACAGATGTCGCGATCCGCGCCCCAAAGCCTGGAGGCAAACCATTCCGCTTGTTTGACCCAGGGGTCTTATCTGGGAGTGGCTCCTTCTGGGGGCAGGTGGTGGCTGATCGACGATCGGTTTTGCGGTCGTCCGGTTGGAGATCTCATTTGCAAATCATATTTTCTTAGCTTAACTGTTATCGCGCTGTCATAAGCCGCAACTATGATCGCGTCGCATCGGGCGGATTCCCGCGCCTCACTCAAGGAGCACAGTATGCATGACGATCGTCAAGTTCTGGCTGCCTGGGCTGCGGCTGGCCAGGCTCGCGTTGCTAACAACATCCGGTTCGAGGGCGAGCTCGTCGATGTCTGGCCCGATATGCGGGCAGCGCTCAATGTCGTTGTCACTTGTCGAGGACGGCAGGCGCTAGGCTTCGAACGGGGCTGGGAATCGGTAAAGGCTGCGCCGAACGTGGTCGCGGTGGTTGAAGCCCTGCTGCGCCGGGCTGACTGCGCGGACCTGACAGGGGAGCGCGGTCTGTTGATTGCGCAGCTCCGCCACGTGTTCATCATGCGCGAGTGCCGCAACGGCGTGCTGATCGAGCATGCGTTGCAGCGGACCATCGCATTGGCGACCGCCGGCTGCGGTGTCGTCATACACAGCGCGTACCCGGCGCCGTTCGTCGAAACTGTGCTTGCGCGCTTCGGCATTTTGCCTTGCGTTACCGCTATCGCCGGCGATGGCGCGGACCTGCCTTGCGCGCCGACCCCGCAGACGCCGACAAATCCGACCCGTGCCGGGCAGCTTTTCTACGATCACGAGCAGGAGTGCTCGTCGCTGGAAGCGGCGTGACCGCTCTCGCCCATTCCGGCGCGCATCAGTATATCGAGCGTGCTACCGGTGCGGTTCGCACCGAACAGTTGATTGCCGATCGCGCGGTCGGCTGGCTGTATTCGACGGCTCGCGAGCATGCGCCAACCTTGTTCAAGGCGTTGACCAGCCGCGTCGCGACCGATCTGATCGCGGCGCTGAACTATAGCGTTTCACTGCGAACGCCGTGGATCGGGGTCGCGCATAAATTGCGCAAACTCGGCGTGAATATTGAAGAAATGGTCGCCGCTCCGCACGCCTCAACTTCGCTGCGTGAAATCTTCGAGCGGCAAATCCGCTACTGGGAATGCCGGCCATTGCCCGAGCATTCCGCGCGCGTTGTTTCGCCGTGCGACGCGCGGGTTCTGGTCGGTAATAGCGCGGGCCGGCAGGCTTTGCTGATCAAGCAAAAGTTTTTCGAGCTCGCCGAATTGTTCGGCGCGGAGCGCAAGGCGCAACCTTTTGCCGGCGGCGACTGGGCAATCTTCCGCCTGACGCCCGAGAAATATCACTACAACCACGTTCCGGTTTCGGGAAGGGTCGTCGACTTCTACGAGGTCGACGGCGCGTTCCACTCGTGCAATCCGTCGGCGCTGATCAGCGTGGCGAGTCCGTACGCAAGAAATCGGCGCGCGGTTACCATCATCGATAGCGACGTCGTCGACGGTACCGGCGTCGGCCGCGTGGCGATGATCGAGGTCGTCGCGCTGATGATCGGGCAGGTGGTGCAGCGCTACAGCGAGATCGGCTACAGCGGCGCGCGACCGCTTGGTCGCGGCATGTTCATCGGTCGCGGCGCGGTCAAGAGCCTGTTTCGACCAGGCAGCAGCACGGTGCTGCTGCTGTTCGAAAAAGGCCGCATCAAGTTCGACGATGACCTGCTTGGCAACTCGCGGCGCACCGACGTCTGCAGCCGCTTCTCGGTGGGCTTCGGCGCGCCGCTGGTCGAGACAGACGTACGAGTGCGCTCGTCGATCGGCGTAGCGATTCAACCGGACGGGAACGCCGACTGGGGAGCCACTGAGGGCACAGAGAACGAAGAAATTCAGCGCTCGACTGGCGAGTGCCTGGGAGGCGGAACTGAGGCTCGCTTCCCGCGAACGGGCGGCTTCGCCGCTAATGTGTCCGCGCGCCGGGATGGGGGTGACGGGGGCGGCCTCCGTGCTGCGATCGTCACCCCCACCCTAGCCCTCCCCCGTCGAGGGGGATGGAATAGTTCGTTATTCACCTAGGAGGAATAGCGATGCAAACCTACGCGATCGAATGGTTTGTAGCGATCTTCGGCGTGAGCTTGCTCGGCTTGCTGAGTTGGGCGTTTCGCATCCTGCCGAACGAACGCTGGCAGTTCGTTGCGACCGTGCCGCTGCGCAAGCACGGCGACGGCTCGTGGATCGGCACCAACCTGACTTATTACGGTCTGCTCTCGGCGATCTCGCAAGTCGCCGCGTTCGCCATCATGATGGTCCTGACCGGCGCAGTCGGCGTCGGCTTCGGCGCAATGACGGCGCTGGTCGCCGTGTTCCTGATTGTCGTGCTGCCGAGCGCGCGCTGGGTCGCGTGTCTCGTCGAGGGCAAGCAGCACACGTTCACGATTTGCGGCGCGATGTTCGTCGCCGTCGCCGTACTGCCCGCGGCGATAGCCGCCGCCAATTTATTGCTGCGAGCGGTGGGCGCTGCCGAGATGCCGATGCTGCCGGTCCTCGCCGCTATCGCAATTGCCTACACGTTCGGTGAAGGGCTCGGGCGCAGCGCATGTATCAGCTTCGGCTGCTGCTACGGCAAGCCGGTGCACGACATGAACGGGTTTGGGCGCCGCGTTTTCAAGCGTCTCCATTTCGTATTCGAAGGGAACACCAAAAAAATCGCTTATGCCGACCAGCTGGCCGGCGTCCCGGTCGTGCCGATCCAGGCGCTGACGGCGATTCTGCACGTTGTGCTCGGGCTCGTCTGCCTGTGGCTGTATTTGCACGGATGGTTCAGGCTGGCGCTCGCCTCGGCGATGGTCGGCACGCAACTGTGGCGCGTCTACTCGGAAACGCTGCGCGCGGATTTTCGCGGTTTTGGTCAAATCACCGTCTACCAGAAAATGGCGCTGTCTTCGGCAGCGATTGCGCTCATCTATGCGATGGGTTTAACGCGATCGCCGGTTGCGGCGCCGGACCTGATGGCCGGGTTCAATTTGATGTGGTCGCCGTGGCCGCTGCTGCTGTTGCAGGCAGTCGGCCTGGCCAGCTTCGTTTACTCGGGCCGCAGCGAAGTCACGTCGGCCAGAGT
>JACMKV010000414.1 GCA_014379915.1 Burkholderiales bacterium | reverse complement strand
GACCGCGAGTCTGGCTGGGAAACCGATAGATCTCACGGCTGCGCTGCGCCCGCCGCTCTATGTGCCGGATTCGGTTTCGACGATGGAACTGCTCGAGATGTTCAAGAAAACCCACACCCACATCGCGCTGATCGTCGATGAATACGGCGACCTGCAGGGACTCGTGACTTTGAACGACGTGATGGAAGCGATCATCGGCGATATTCCTTCGGGCGAGCTGCCGGGGGAATCGCTGGCTGTACAGCGCGAAGACGGCTCATGGCTGCTCGACGGCATGCTGTCGATCGAGAAGCTCAAGGAACTGTTCGATCTCGACGAATTACCGCAGGAAGAATCCGGCAACTATCACACGGTTGGCGGGTTTGTGATGATGCGGCTCGGCCGCGTACCGAAAAAAGCCGACTACACGGACTGGAGCGGATTGCGTTTCGAAGTCGTCGACATGGATAAAAATCGCGTCGATCAGGTACTGGTGGCGAACCTCAAGACCGCCGGTCGCTAGCGGTATTTTCAAAGCCGCATGCTCGGGACGATAACAACCACAAACTCGCCAGCCTCAGTCAGCTAGGCTGACAGGCTGAACGACAGCGAATGCTGTGCGTTAACTCCCGCTCCCATCTGCGCGTCTACTCCGCTGCGTAGCACATTCTCGTAGTTGTCCGGAAATCACGTTGACGTCGTAGTTTTTCTCTCTGTTTGGCCGAGGCCGCCTGGCCCGGATAGTTTGGCACGTCGTCGTCCATCGTCTTGTCTGCTGCTGGTGCGGCTGCGGGATTGGGGCGGAAGCGCCAATGCACACCGCGCAGATCTTTGCCCAGGAGCTTTTTAACGTGTTCGACGATAGCGAGTTCGCGGATAGCTAAAAACCGTGCTTTGTGCGACGCATCGCATTCGATCAAGGTAAAAAAACCGCGCGCGCTGTGCACGCAAGTCACCGTTGCCGGTAGCCGATATGTTCTGAAATAAGCCGCAATGACGTGCCGTACCCGCCTTTCTTCGTTGCGATGTCGCCGCCTGTGCTGCACTTTCACGAGCAATGCCACGCTGTATCCGACGACGATTCCGGCAATAAATAGATCCCATTGATTCATTGTTCGCTCCCTTTGTTGTTGGCGATAATCTGTGTAGCGAAGCTATGGCAAGAGCCGTTCCACCTCGTTTGCTTCTGGAATACAGGTAGACACATCGCCGCGCTTAGTCTTAATTCATTCTAGACAGCCTTCGTGCGCAGGCGACGCCGCGCAACCCGGCCACCAGGAAGGTGAGATTGTCTTTTCACAAAATCGACTGATATCCGGCGACAGAGTCGGCAACTCGTTGTACCGCGACGCGCTTCATCGATGTTGCCGGACCGCGCCGGCAGTGTCCCGCCGGCGATCGTGACTCGACCAGTAACAGCGGAATATAATGAAAGCCTTTTCAGTTCTTCCCATGCTGTTCCGGCTCCCCGTCCCAGCTCCCGGCTCGCGCCGTCGCCACATTGGCTTCAGAGGTTCCAGCGACGCACTCGCGCTTGCCGAACTTGCGCAACAATCCGCCCCGCTCGTCGTCATTACGGAAACCGCTGCGCACGGCCAACGCCTGGTCGACGAGATTCCGTTCTTCGCGCCGAAGCTGCGAATACATCTGCTGCCGGACTGGGAGACGCTGCCGTACGATAGCTTCTCGCCGCATCAGGATCTCGTTTCCGAGCGGCTGGCGACGCTCTATCAGATCATGCAGCGCGCATGCGACGTGCTGATCGTGCCGCTGACGACGGCTCTGTATCGGCTGCCGCCGCGCAACTATCTCGCCGCCTATACTTTTTTCCTCAAACGCGGTGAGAAGCTGGCGCCAGAAAAGCTGCGCGAACAGCTGACGCTGGCCGGCTATAACCACGTAACGCAGGTCATCTCGCCCGGCGAATACAGCATACGCGGCGGCCTGATCGATCTGTTTCCGATGGGTAGCGCGCTGCCATATCGTATCGACCTGCTCGACGACGAAATCGAAACCCTCCGCACCTTCGACGTCGACACCCAGCGCAGCGTCTATAACGTCAACGAAATCCGCTTGCTGCCGGCGCGCGAGTTCCCGCTCGACAATGCTGGGCAAACGCGTTTCCGCCTGAATTTCCGCGAAAAGTTCGAAGGCGACCCGTCGAAAAGCCGTTTGTACAAGGATGTCAGCCAAGGCATCGCGCCGCCCGGCATCGAATATTATTTGCCGCTTTTTTTTGAGGAAACCGATCGCGTCACCGATTACCTGCCGGCCAATGCGACGCTTTGTCTGCACCACGATCTGATGGGCGCGGCCGAGCGCTTCTGGAAAGAAACGGGCTCGCGTTACGAACTGCTGCGCGGCGATCGCGACCGCCCGCTGCTGCCGCCGGCCGAGCTGTTTCTAACCGCCGACGCGTTTTTTAGCGCGATCAAACCGTTTGCGCGAATCGAATTCGCTGCCGACGCCGATGATCCCGCCGTTTCGGAAGAAGGGGTCAAGCCGGCGGCAAGCGGTTCTTCGGTAAACGCGACGTCCGCGTTGCCAATTCTGACCGTCGAACGCCGCGCCGATGATCCTCTGATCAACCTGAAAGCCTACCTTGCCGGGTTCGCAGGCCGCGTGCTGCTGATCGCCGAAAGCCTGGGTCGGCGCGAAACGCTCAACGACTATCTGCAAAGCTACGGCGTGCGGGCCGAGATCGTTAGTGACTACGCCGAATTCATGCGCAGTGGCGCGCGCCTGATTATTACGGCCGCGCCCTTGGCGAATGGCTTTGTGCTGCCGAAAGCTGGCCTGGCGTTCATCACCGAAAGCGAGCTTTACGCGACCCAGGCACGCACGCGCCGCGGTCGCGATGGCGTGCGCCGGGTATTGAGCGAAAATGTGCTGCGCGATTTGTCCGAGGTCAAGATCGGTGATCCGGTCGTACACGAACAGCACGGCATCGGCCGCTATCTCGGCTTGACAAATATGAACCTCGGCGAAGGCGAGACCGAGTTCCTGTCGCTGCAATACGACGGCGGCGACAAGCTGTATGTGCCGGTGTCGCAACTGCATCTGATCGGCCGCTACAGCGGCGGCCCGGCCGAAGCAGCGCCTTTGCATCGGCTCGGCAGCGGCCAATGGGACAAGGCGAAGCGCCGCGCGGCAGCACAAATCCGCGACACTGCCGCCGAACTGTTGAGCCTTTATGCGCGGCGTGCTGCGCGCAAAGGCCACGCGTTCACGGTTAATCAGCACGATTACGACGCGTTCAGCGAAGGCTTTCCGTTTGAGGAAACCGCCGACCAAGCCGCAGCAATCCAGGCCGTGATCGAAGATCTCAGCTCGGGTCGCCCGATGGACCGGCTGATTTGCGGCGACGTCGGCTTCGGCAAAACCGAGGTCGCGTTGCGCGCGGCTTTCATCGCGATGATGGATGGCAAGCAGGTCGCGGTTCTGGTGCCCACAACCCTGCTCGCCGAGCAGCATTTCCAGAATTTTTCCGACCGCTTCAGCGAATGGCCGGTGAAGATCGCCGAGCTGTCGCGCTTTCGTTCGGCGAAGGAACAGGCTGTCGCCTTGCAGGGTTTGGCCGACGGCAGGCTGGATATCGCAATCGGCACGCACAAGCTGATCCAGAAAAACATCAAGTTCGCGCGCCTTGGCCTCGTCATCATCGACGAAGAGCATCGCTTCGGTGTGCGTCAGAAAGAGCAGCTGAAAGCGTTGCGCTCCGAAGTCGATGTATTGACGCTGACCGCGACGCCGATTCCGCGCACGCTCGCCATGTCGCTCGAAGGGCTGCGCGATTTTTCCGTGATCGCCACCGCGCCGCAACGCCGGCTCGCGATCAGGACCTTTGTCTCGCATTACAGCGATGGGCTGATTCGCGAAGCCTGCCTGCGCGAGCTTAAGCGCGGCGGCCAGATTTATTTTTTGCATAACGAAATCGAGACGATAGAAAGCATCGCGGCGCGGCTCATCAAGCTGCTTCCGGAAGCGCGCTTGCGCGTCGCCCACGGACAAATGCGCGAGCGTGATCTCGAGCTCGTCATGCGCGATTTTTATCAGGAGCGTTTCAATATTCTGCTGTGCACGACCATCATCGAAACCGGCATCGATGTTCCCAGCGCGAACACGATCATCATCAACCGCGCCGACAAATTCGGCCTCGCGCAACTGCATCAATTGCGCGGTCGCGTCGGCCGTTCGCATCATCAGGCCTATGCTTATCTATTCACCCCGGACGACCAACCGCTGACTCCGCTGGCGCGCAAACGGCTCGAGGCGATCCAGATGATGGAAGAGTTGGGCGCGGGTTTTTATCTCGCCATGCACGATCTCGAAATTCGCGGCGCCGGCGAAGTGCTCGGCGAATCGCAAAGCGGTGAGATGCACGAGATCGGCTTCAATCTCTACGCTGAAATGCTCAACACGGCGGTTACATCGCTAAAGCTCGGCAAGGAACCGGACTTGTCGGCGCCGCTGGGCGTAACCACCGAGATCAATCTGCATACGCCGGCATTGCTGCCGCCCGACTATTGCAACGATGTGCACGAGCGTCTGGTGCTCTACAAGCGGCTGGCAAATTGCACACGGCTCCCCGAACTCGAAGAGCTGCACGCCGAATTGATCGACCGCTTCGGCCTGCTGCCGGAGCCGGCCAAGTGCCTGCTCGAAACCCATCGCCTGCGCATTTTCGCCAAGCCGCTTGGCATCGCGCGCATCGATGCGGCCGCGGATTGTATACAGCTGCAATTCATCCCGAATCCGCCAATCGATCCGACGCGCATCCTCGAACTGGTGCAGCGCAGACGCGAACTCCGTTTTGGCGGGCCCGATCGGTTGAAGATGCAAGCGTCGCTGCCCAAGGTCAACGAACGTATCGCCGCCATCCGCGATTTATTACGCGAACTTTCGCCAAAAAGCGCTGCGGCCACCGAATGACCATTGCATATCCGGCGAACGCGCAGCCTGCTAAACTGAGATTCTAACCCCCACCATCAGAGGAGAAAGAGATGATTAAATCCGCGCTGTTTTTGGCGCTGTCGATTTTTGCAGCCCCATACGCCTACGCTCAAACGCCGCAACAAACGAAAATGAAAGAGTGCAACGAGCAGGCCGACGGCATGAAAGGCGATGAGCGCAAGGCTTTCATGAAAACCTGTCTGTCCGCCAAAAGCGACGTCAAAGCGGATGGCAAAACAACCGATCAGCAGGGCAAGATGACGGCTTGCAACGCCGACGCCAAGAAGAAAAACCTGACCGGCGATGAGCACAAGGCCTTCATGAAGGAATGTCTGTCGGCCAAGGCCGAAGCAGCGAGCGATGACAAGATGACAGGGCAGCAAAGCAAAATGAAAACGTGCAATGCCGATGCCGCGAAGAAAAAACTCGCGGGTGAAGAGCGCAAGACTTTCATGAAAGCGTGTTTATCCAATTATAATTAGGCCACCGCTACCCATGAAACACCCCTCATCGAGGGGTGTTTTGTTTTCAGCACGCCATCGATGAACCTCATTATACAAGCGCCTGCTATTACTCTTGCTGACGCGAACGCGCTCGCGAAACTCAGCGCCGCGTCGAGCACAGAGCGGGTTTCCGATTCAGCCTTTAAATTACACGGGGCAGTCCGTGAAACAGGCGTCACCGATTATTGTGAACGCGCGCAACTCGACTTCGCGTTCGTTCACGGAAACCGCCGGCTGACTGATCTTGGCTTGCTCGCGATGGATATGGATTCGACGCTAATCACAATCGAGTGCATAGACGAGATCGCGGATCTGAACGGCCTGAAACCACAGGTTGCCGGCATTACCGCTGCGGCGATGCGGGGCGAAATCGATTTCACCGAAAGCCTGACCCGCCGCGTTGCTTTGCTTCAGGGGCTGGAAGAACGCGCATTGCAGCGCGTCTATGACGAGCGGCTGAGCTTAAGCCCCGGCGCGGAACAGATGCTTGCCGCAATGCGGCGCGCCGGAATCAAAACGCTGCTCGTGTCGGGCGGCTTCACGTTCTTTACGGAGCGCCTGAAAACGCGGCTCGGCATCGATTTCACCGCATCGAATCAGCTTGAAATTCGCAACGGCGAACTGACCGGGAAATTGCTGGGCAAAATTTTGGATGCGAGCGGCAAAGCAGCCGCCCTGATGCGCTCACGAAGCGATCTCGGCCTGACGCGGGATCAGACCATCGCCATTGGCGACGGCGCTAACGATTTACCGATGCTCGCCGAAGCCGGAATCAGCATCGCTTATCACGCGAAACCCATCGTCCGCGAGCGCGCGACTTATGCGCTAAACCACGTTGGGCTGGATGGCGTGGTGAATTTGTTTGCTTGAGGGATCGCGCGTGGAAATCGCCGTTCGCCCCATCTGCGGCAAACTGCGACGTGACCGGAAGGCGTTGTTCAGCGCTCGCCGAACAATGTGAACAAATCCTTGACCGGAACCGACCAGCCAGGAATGACTTCCTCGCCGCTCAAGGTGTCGTTTTCGGTAAGGAGTTTAGCGGCCAGTCCGCGGTAAACCGAGACGCTGCGCTTGCGAGGGTTGACGACGATCACCATGCGCGTCCCGGCGTCGAGCCAGTCGATGACTTTCTCTTCGACCTCGGTGGACGTATCCGAAGGCGAAACGACTTCGACCGCGAGATCTGGCGCGCCT
>JACMKV010000052.1 GCA_014379915.1 Burkholderiales bacterium | reverse complement strand
CGGTGCCGCTATCCGGGCGCGTCTTGCCGGTGATCACGTCCATCATCGTCGTCTTGCCGGCGCCATTGGGCCCGATTACACAGCGCAGCTCGCCGGCGTCTATGGTCAGCGTGAGCTTGTCCAGCGCCTTGAAACCATCGAAGCTCACGCTGATGTCGTCGAGATAAAGTATGGGCCCGTGCGTAACATCGAGGCCGGGCTGCAGAATGCGATAGAAAGTCGTGTCCGAGTCTTCGTACGGTTGTTCTTCGGCGACGACCAGATTCATCGCTGCCTGCGCGAATTCAATAGACCGATGACGCCGTGCGGCATGAACAGCGTGACCACGACGAACAGCGCGCCCAGAAAAAACAGCCAGTATTCCGGGAACGCCACTGTGAACCAGCTCTTGGCGCCGTTCACCAGACCGGCGCCCAGCAGCGCGCCGACCAGGGTGCCGCGCCCGCCGACGGCGACCCACATCGCGATTTCGATCGAGTTGGCCGGAGACATTTCGCTGGGATTGATGATGCCGACTTGCGGCACATAAAGAGCGCCGGCAATGCCGCAAATGACGGCCGACAGCGTCCAGATGAATAGCTTGTAATGCAGCGGATCATAGCCTGAAAACATCACGCGGCTTTCGGCGTCGCGAATCGCCATCAGCACGCGGCCGAATTTGGACGTCACTATGTAGCGCGCGAGCAGCAGTGTCGCAATCAGCGCCAAGCCGGTCGTTGCAAACAGCGCCATGCGCGTTTCCGGCGTGGCGATCGCGAATCCCAGAATCCGTTTGAAATCGGTGAAGCCGTTGTTGCCGCCGAAGCCCGTGTTGTTGCGGAAGAACAGCAGCATGAAGGCGAACGTCAGCGCCTGCGTGATGATCGAAAAGTACACGCCCTTTATGCGCGAGCGGAAGGCGAAATAGCCGAACACGAACGCCAGCACGCCGGGCACAAGCACGACCAGCAAGGCCGCGACCCAGAAATGGTCGCTCCCATACCAGTACCACGGGTATTCCTTCCAGTCGAGAAACACCATGAAGTCGGGCAGGTCGCTCTGATACACGCCTTCGCGTCCGATCGAGCGCATCAGATACATGCCCATGGCATAGCCGCCGAGGGCAAAAAAAAGTCCGTGTCCCAGGCTTAAGATTCCCGCGTAGCCCCAGACCAGATCCATCGCCAGCGCGACGATGGCAAAGCACATGATCTTGCCGATCAGCGCGACTGAATAATCAGAGATGTGAAACAGGCTGTCGGCGGGCAACGCGAAATTCGCGACCGGAAAGACGATAAATATCGTCATTGCGAACAACGCCAGCAAAGCCCAGCCTTGCCTGCCATAAAGCTGGCTCAGACTGCGGCCGATGCCCCGGCTCACGCTTCCACCATGCGACCCTTGAGCGCGAACAGACCCTGCGGCCGCTTCTGAATGAAAATGATGATGAACACGAGCACGGCGATTTTCGCGAGCACCGCACCCTGCCAGGCTTCGAGGTATTTGTTGACGACCCCCAAGCCGAGCGCCGCGTAGACTGTGCCGGCAAGCTGGCCGACACCGCCGAGCACCACGACCATGAACGAATCGACGATGTAGCTTTGACCGAGATCGGGCCCGACATTGCCGATTTGCGAGAGCGCGCAGCCGGCGAGTCCGGCGATGCCTGAGCCCAGCCCGAACGCAAGCGTATCGACGCGCGCGGTCGGCACGCCGACGCAACTTGCCATTGCGCGGTTTTGCGTAACGCCGCGCACGAACAGGCCGAGGCGAGTCCGGTTGAGCAGCAGCCACGCAAGCGCCAGCACCGCGAAGGCGAAGCCGATGATGACGACGCGGTTATACGGCAATACCGCATTCACGACTTCGATGCCGCCGGACATCCACGATGGGTTTTCCACGCCGACATTCTGCGCGCCGAAAATCGTGCGCACGGTTTGAATCAGAATCAGGCTGATCCCCCAGGTTGCGAGCAATGTCTCGAGCGGGCGGCCATACAAAAAGCGGATCACGCTGCGCTCGACCAGCATGCCGACCAGCGCCGCCGCGCTAAAAGCGACGGGCACGGCGCACAGCAAATACCAATCGAAATAACTGACGGCGTAATCGCGAAAAGCATTCTGAACAAGGTAGGTCGCATAGGCGCCGATCATGATCATCTCGCCGTGCGCCATATTGATCACGCCCATCAAGCCGTAGGTAATCGCGAGGCCGAGCGCGGCGAGCAGCAGGATGCTGCCCAGGCTGATGCCGCTGAAAATTTGCGCGATACGCTCACCGTTGGCGATTCTCGATTCGACGGCATTGAGCGAGCGTTGCGCTTCACCACGAATTGCCGGATCGCGCTCGACGTACGCGTCGTCTTTTTTTTCCAGCAAGCCGAGCAGCAGCGTTTTCGTGTTCGGGCTGTTGCCTTGGGCCAGGGCCTTGACCGCCGCGAGCCGAGTTGCTGGGTCATCGCTTTGCAGCTGCGTGGCGGCGCCGATCAGTGCGAGCTGATTTTTTATTTCCGGATCGGATTCCCGCGCGAACGCTTTGCTGATCGCGGGCAGCAGCGACTCGTCGGCCTCGCCCTGCAACGCGTTGGCGGCGGCTAGGCGGATATCGCGGTCGGGCGAACTGAGCCGCAAAGCAGCGATCGCCGCACCCAACGCTCGCCGCAAACGATTGTTCACCAGCACGTCTTCGCGGTTTTCCGGCAACGGTGAGATTGCCTGCCCGCTTGCCGCGTCGATCGCTGTCTCGCCTTCAACGATCAGCGCCCGCTCGCCGGCGGTTTGCAGTCTGCCTTCCTGCAACGCTTGCAGCACCGGGATGGCCGATGCGTCGCCCGCTGCGACGATGGCGTTGATCGCTTCGATTCTCTCATCGCTATCACCGAGCGCGAGTTTGGCGATCACGTTCGGACTGAGCGCATAAGTAGTGCCGGAAAGCAGGAGTGCGGCGATGAAACAGAAACGCAGTAACCGCGTCAGTAACTTGGCGGCAAGCGCTGACATCTCGTGCCTTGGCAGGATTCGGCCAGGACGAATCCTGGAACTAAGCCTCGTCGACGCCGAACAAGCTCTTCTTGACGATCGCGTGAGTGCCCCAGTTGCCGTCCACGACCTGGGTGATGCCAAAATCCACAGCGATCGACATCAGGGATACCGCCTCGTCCTCGCTCAGCCCCTGGGTGGTCATCAGGAAGTGGCGCATCTTGCGAAAGGCGTCGCGCAGCGCGAGGTCGATGGATGATTTGGAGTAGATCTCCGACTGCGCCTTCGGCCCCAACTCGGCCAGGTAGTTCGCGAAGCTGAAGCCGTGCACGATGAACTCGTCCTGGGTTTCAAGCAGAGGGTAATTGAGGTTTTCCAAGGCCGTCCCGGCGAGGGCCGCTTTCTTGTGGAGGATGAGCTGGAAGGTGCCCGTCAGCGAACACTCGATGGCCGTCCCGCAAAGCTCGGAGTCGCCTTGCGAAGCATGCGGATCGCCGACCGACAGCAGTCCGCCGGGTACCGCAACGGGATAGTACATCGTGGCGCCCTTGCCGATGCGCCAGTTGTCGATGTTGCCGCCGGTGTAGCTGGGCGGAATGGAATCCACAATGTCGGCCTCGGCGGGCGCCAGGCCCATGGTGCCGAAATGCGGGCGTATGGGTACGCGCACATTCTTCAGTATGCCGAAGTTTTCCTGTACCAGGCTGTGGTCAACCGGGACTCCCGGATAGTCGATGGTCTTGTGCAGCACGCCGGAGGGGTCGGTCTGCGGCACCCAGCGAAAGTTGTACACGGCCTTCGCGCAATTACGCTCGCCGGCAGCGTCTACCTCATAGATGGTGATCACCTCGCGCTCCTTGGGCTCCTCGATCATGTCTTTGTAGTGGAAGCCCCACCACGCCGCGGCATTACTGCCGAAGCTTTTACCCTTGTACTTGGGGTTGGCGCACGGTCGGAGCTTAACGTCGAGGATGCGGACCTCAAGGATGTCGCCGGGCTGCGCGTCTTTAACCGCCACCGGGCCGGTGCAGATGTGCACGCCCAGTCCCTCGCCAGCGCCGCGTCCAAACAGCGATGCGTCCATCGGCCCGGCGCCGCGCCGGTTCACGCCCTTGCGGGTCTTGTCCCAGTAGTAAATGCTCTCGGCGCCCGGATCGCCCTTGATCATGCGCTCGTAATCGTCGTAGGCGTGGTGAGTGATTGTCTCTATGGTCACGAAGTCGCCCGATTCGACTGTTACCAATTCCTTCAGGCTCTTGCTGAAATAACCCCAGTGTATGGTCTTGTCGCTTGCCGGAATGTGATAGTGGCTGATCGTGCTGCGCGTGAGCGCTGTTTGCGCGTGAGCGAGCGACGCGGCGCCGATGGTGGAGCCGAATGCGGCAGCAGCGCCGGCGAGGGTGCCGCATTGCAGGAACTGGCGTCGCCCGGTGTCGGGCGCCTTGGCGGGCAGCTCGCCGTCAGAGCAAGCTTTATGGTCGTGATCGTGATTCATGCGGGCGCTCCGTTTTCTTGGCGTTGCACGGGAAGTCGGTACTAGGGAGGCTCTGGTTAAGTCCTCCGTTCGTGGTAAGCAAACGGTGAATGGAGTAAATCACTTATCAACGAGCTGTGCGATTGCCCTTCGACAATCTCAGGGCGAACGGCACCTACGGAGAAGTCGCTAACTTTGGCTACACCCAAACGGGTCCGGTTCCTCCCCCTT
>JACMKV010000413.1 GCA_014379915.1 Burkholderiales bacterium | reverse complement strand
GAGCGTCATAAAAAAGGAAAGGCGCGGCGATTACCTCGGCGGCACCGTGCAGGTGATCCCGCACATTACCGACGAGATCAAGAACTTCATCAAGCACGGCGCCAACAATGCGGCAGTTGCTATCGTCGAAATCGGCGGCACCGTCGGCGACATCGAATCGCTGCCGTTCCTCGAAGCGATCCGCCAGATGGGCGTCCAGATCGGCCGCAACAACACCTGTTTCATTCATCTGACCCTGGTGCCCTACATCGCATCGGCCGGCGAGATCAAAACCAAGCCGACGCAGCACTCGGTCAAAGAGCTGCGCGAAATCGGGATTCAGCCCGACGTGTTGCTGTGCCGCGCCGACCGGCCGCTGCCGGACGACGAGCGCCGCAAAATTGCGCTGTTCACCAACGTCGAAGTCGAAGCGGTGATCTCGGCTGTCGATGTCGATTGCATCTACAAGATTCCGGGAATGCTGCACGCGCAGAATCTCGACGGGATCGTTTGCAAAAAACTCGAGATCGAAGCGCCGCCTGCCGATCTGTCGGCCTGGGAAAAGCTTGTTTATGCGCTCGAGCATCCGCGCCACGCCGTGAATATTGCCCTGGTTGGCAAGTACGTCGATCTGACCGAATCGTACAAGTCGCTGTCGGAAGCGCTGACGCACGCCGGCATGCATACCGGCGCGAAGATCAAGATTCATTACCTCGATTCGGAGCATATCGAGCAGCACGGCACTGCGTATCTGCAAGACATGGACGCCATACTGGTCCCGGGCGGTTTCGGCAAGCGCGGTGTCGAAGGCAAGATCGCGGCGATTCGCTACGCGCGGGAAAACCACGTGCCATATCTCGGCATCTGCCTCGGCATGCAGCTTGCCGTCATCGAATTTGCGCGCAGCCGCCTTGGCCTCGCCGGCGCGCACAGCACCGAATTCGATCCCGACACGCCGCACCCGGTGATCGCGCTGATCAGCGAATGGCAAAACCGCGACGGGCAGTTGCAAACCCGCGGCGCGGATTCTGAATTGGGTGGGACCATGCGTCTCGGCGGCCAGGAATGCGTGCTCGAACCCGGCTCGCTCGCGCAAAAAGTTTACGGCGCCGACAAAATCGTCGAGCGTCATCGTCATCGCTATGAAGTCAACAACCGCTATTTGCCGGACCTGGAAAAGGCCGGCTTGAAAATCGGCGGCATTTCCGCAGCCGAGCGCTTGTGCGAAATGATCGAACTCGCCGATCACCCGTGGTTCGTCGCCTGCCAGTTCCACCCTGAATTCACGTCGACGCCGAGAGCCGGGCATCCGTTGTTCATGGCTTTTATCAGTGCAGCGGTGCGCAATTCTGTTTCTCAATTGAATATCAGCGAAAACACGAAGCTGAAAAATATTGCTTGAGTGCTTCGTTGCAAACATTGAATTGGCATGACCTGGGAAATAGTTCGAGTCGCTCGTGGCGGACCGAAGCATCGCTTTTGCTGTGAAGCTTCAGCTCCAGCCCGGCGAGAATGCCCATCCGATGAATGTATGCGGTTTCGAAGTCGGGATCGATAAGCCGTTGTTTCTGATGGCGGAGACGCGCGGACCGTCGCACGGACACGTTTGCGCCGAAGGCGCCCGTTCGCGGGGAGTGCGACCAAGCCCCACCTCCCGCCCCGGATCGCCAATGCGAACGCCGTGTCGGTGGGGCACCGGCGAAGCCGGCCGTTTGCGGGAAGCGCGTCAAGGCCCGCAGCTCGAAGGCGCGGTTGATCGATGAATCTTTGCGGGTTCGAAGTCGGGCTCGGCCACCCGCTCTTTTTGATAGCGGGCCCCTGCGTGATCGAATCGCGTGATATGGCATTTGCGACCGCCGGAGAGCTGAAAGAAATCTGCACTGAGCTGGGCATCCCGTTCATCTATAAGTCGTCTTTCGACAAAGCCAATCGCAGCTCCGGAAAATCCTTTCGCGGCCTGGGGATGGAAAAGGGACTTGAGATTCTAGGCGATGTGAAGCGCGATCTAGGCGTGCCGGTGCTGACCGACATCCACGAAATCGGCGAGATCGCCGCCGTCGCCGCGGTCGTCGATGTACTGCAGACGCCGGCCTTTCTGTGCCGGCAAACCGATTTCATTCATGCAGCGGCTTCCGCTGGCAAACCCGTGAATATCAAGAAAGGTCAATTTCTGGCGCCGGGCGACATGAAGAATGTGGTCGACAAGGCGAGGGCGGCGAGCGGGCAGGACAATATCCTGGTCTGCGAGCGCGGCGTGTCGTTCGGCTACAACAATCTGGTATCCGACATGCGTTCGCTTGCGATCATGCGCGAGACCGGTTGCCCGGTCGTTTTCGATGCGACACACTCGGTGCAGTTACCGGGCGGGCAGGGCAGCAAGAGCGGTGGTCAGCGCGAATTTATCCCCGTGCTCGCGCGCGCCGCCGTCGCCAGCGGCATCTCGGGAATCTTCATGGAGACGCACCCAAATCCCGAGCAGGCGCTTTCCGACGGTCCCAATGCCTGGCCGCTAAAACACATGAAGACGCTGCTGCAAACCCTCAAGTTATTAGATGATTTGGTCAAGCGCCAAGGGTTCGCTGAGCAAACCGTGTAAATCACACAAAGCTGTCATTCCCGCGAAAGCGGGAATCCGGTAGATGACTGAGAAAAGCTACCTTCGTTTACGCACTGGCCAATGCAAGAAATGGAACACTTTATCTCGGCGTCACGAATGACTTGGTGAAGCGGGCACAAAAAACGAACTTGGCATGGCTTCACGAAACGGTACGGGATAAAAATGCTGGTATGGTATGAACAACATTCTGATGTCACTGCAGCGATCGATCCTGCGGGAAAAGCAAATCAAGAAGTGGAATCGCGCATGGAAGCTGGAATTGATCGAATCCGAAAATCCGTATTGGCAGGACCTATACCCACGGATTATCGGTTAGCGCTGGATTCCCGCGTGCGCGGGAATAACAAAGTAGAGATTTCGACTGAGCTACAGACAATAGATTCCGACCGAACGATAGACACAAAGGAAAGTAACGAATGACCGCAATCATAGAAGTGAAAGCCCGCGAAGTTCTGGATTCGCGCGGTAACCCGACCGTCGAAGCCGACGTGATGCTGGAATCCGGCGTCGTGGGCAG
>JACMKV010000412.1 GCA_014379915.1 Burkholderiales bacterium | reverse complement strand
TAATAGCGAAACACAGTTCATGTACTCAGTTGCAAGTGAAGGGTGAAAGCGACGCAGCAAATCAACTCTAAATCTGAATCGAGAACAAGCGATCGATTTTCGAGCTTCGCGTTCGCACAGCGGACAAGACGGCGAGTTTGCCACATCTGCGCCGCTCGCGGCCGTTCAGAAATCACGCTGCCGCGAGAGGTTCCTCAGGCCGCGAACAACCAGAAATAACCAGCGTTATAAAAAACGTGCAACACGATGGCGGGTGTGACGCTTTGGTAGCGATCGCGAAAGTAACCGAAAACTAGCGATGGAAAAATCACCGCGGCGGCCCAGAGCGGCGCGTGATAGAGCAGATGGAAAAGCGCAAACGCGAACGTCGTCAGCAAGTTGGCTCGGGAAATCGGGCCGCGAACTTGCCGAATACCACTTCGGCGCGCACCCCACGGCTTCTGATACAGCCATTCCTGCAGCAGTCCGCGAAAGGCAAGCTCTTCGAGTATGGGGTAAACCAGCGCAGGCAGCAGAAACCGTGTCGGATCGCGAAACGGCCACCACGGTTCGAAGCTTGACCCAGCGATAAGCGACCATGCGGCCCAGAACAGTGGTCCCGCAAACAGGGCGACCTGAAACTGACGGTCGCGCCACACCGGTCAGCGGGGGTGGCGATGCTGTACCGAAACGCGAAGACAGCCGTCCGCATCGGCGGCGCGATGTCGCAACAGGCCGAGCAATGCGGCAATCAGCATCAGCATCAAACTATCGTCGATACCGCGCCTGTCGTCGGCGTCAAGATCGGCGTCAAGATCGTAGAGGGCACAGCCGCCGCCACCGAAGACCGATCCGGTCGTCGAATCGTTGTCGGCGATATTCAGAGTCGCGCTGCTCGGCGTGCCGAGGGTTGAGCCCGTCGCGTTGCTCAGCGTCAGCAGGATCGTCTCGCCCGGTTCCATCGCTGCATCATCGGCGATCGGAAAGCTGACCGTGCGGCTCGATTCCCCCGCGGCGAAGCTTACCGTCGCGGAAGTCGCCGTGTAGTCGCTGCCGGCGATCGCGCTACCGTCGCTGGTCGCAAATTGCACCGACGCCGAGCCTTCATTGCCGTTGCGCCGGGTAACCGTAATTACTGCCGAGCCAGCGCCTTCGTCGACGCTATAGCTTGCCGCGCTGAATTGCAGCGTGCCGGCGCCCGGTGTAACGCCGACGATGAACTGGCCGAAAGCAGTCGGCTGCAGCCCGACTGCGATCGACGCAATCGTGTTCGCCACCGGATCGATCACCGCTACGCCGCCGCTGGTCGAGTTGGCGACATAAACGCTCAAGCCATCAGGCGTCACCGCTACGCCGATCGGATTTACGCCCCCGGCGCCGAACGTTGCGGCCAGGCTGTTGCTCGCCGCATCGATCATGGAAAGTGTATTGCTGCCGAAGTTGGCGACGTAAACGAGCGTGCCGTCGGGGCTCAACGCGATGCCATTCGGGCTGTCGTCGACGGCGATCGGGGCGAGCACGCTATTGTTCGTTGCATCGATGACGGAGACGGTATTGCTGTCTTCGTTGGTCACATAGACACGCGTGCCGTCGAGAGTTACCACGAGGCCGAACGGCCGCAGACCGACGATCAGAGTCGCCACCACACTGTTATTCGCGGTATCGATCACCGACACGCTGTTGCTGTTTGTATTTGCCACAAAGACGCGCGTACCCGCCGGGTTGACGGCTACGCCGTTCGGTCCGTTTTGCACCGGCACGGTCGCGACGACTGCATTAGTGGACGTGTCGATGACCGAGACGTTGTTGCTGATGCCGTTCGCGACATAGGCGCGCGAACCGGCCGGGTCGACCGCGACGCCGGCAGGGCCATTGCCCACGGTGATCGTCGACGCTACCGTATTACTGCCAGCATCGATCACCGACATGCTGTTGTTGCCGGTATTGGCGACATAGACGCGCGCACCATCGAAACTGACCGCCACGCCAGTCGGATTGGTGCCCACGGCAACGGTCGACGTTACGGCGTTGCTCGCGATATCGATCACGCTGACACTGTTACTCGCCGAATTCGTGATGTATGCGAACGGCGCAGCCTCGGCGCCTAAAGTTGTCAACGCAAGCAGGCACGCGGATTTTGCGAGCACGGCCAGTGCGGTGCGGATGGAAGCCAATGATTTCAAGACGATCTCCCCTGTTTGCACTCTCTTCTTGGACTTGCTGCGATCAGGCTTCCGGCGCCTGCAAGCTACGCCGGGCGCCGCTTTAGTCGTTCGATTGCGTCAGCCGGTCGCGCGCGATGGGCGGATTTTTTGCGAAGTAGCGCTTGATGCCGGTGACGAGCGCTTCCGCCAGCTTTTTCTGATAATCGTCGTTGGTCAGTTTTTTTTCTTCGTCCGGATTGCTGATGAACGCGGTCTCGACCAGTATCGATGGGATATCCGGCGATTTGAGCACGGCGAAGCCGGCTTGCTCGACGACGGGCTTGTGCAGCGAATTGATTTCGGACAGCTCGGCGAGCACGGTCTTGCCGAGCTTCAGGCTGTCGTTGATGGTTGCCGTCTGCGATAAATCGAGCAGCGTTTGCTTGAGATACGGATCCTGCACATCGAAATTCACGCCGCCGATCAAGTCGGCTTCGTTCTCTTTCCTGGCCAACCATTTTGCCGCGACCGAGGTCGCGCCGCGTTCGGATAGCGCGAACACCGACGACCCGCGCGCGTGCGGTTTGATGTAGGCGTCGGCGTGGATCGACACGAACAGATCGGCGTGCAGCTTGCGCGCTTTGGATACGCGCGTCTGCAGCGGAATAAAGTAGTCGCCGTCGCGGATCAGCGCGCCGCGCATATTCGGTTCGGCGTCGATCAGCGCCTTCAGTTTGCGGGCGACCGCCAGGGTGACGTGTTTTTCCACAGCGCCGCGGTACCCGCGCGCGCCAGGATCTTCGCCGCCATGGCCGGCGTCGATGGCGATCGTGATCAGCCGCATCACATTATCCGTGCCCGTCGACGGCTCGGGCTTTTTGTCGGATGCCGCTTTGCCGGCTTCGCCATACTCGAACTTCTGCACCAGCGCCATCAGAGGGTCGGCAGGTTCGGCCGGGTATAGGTCGAGCACCAGTCGATGCCGGTATTGGCCCACTGGCGGAATCGTAAAAACCTGCGGCTTGACGGCGCTCTTGAGATCGAGCACCAGCCGCACGACTTCCGGCTTGTAGCGGCCGATGCGGGCGAGCTGGATATACGGGTCGTCGGCGCCGACCTTGCCGGGAAGCGCTTCGAGGATCGAATTGAGTTTGACACCTTCGAGATCGAGCACCAGCCGGTCCGGCTCCTTGATGATGGAAAGTTGATGCGAAACCGGCGAATCGGCTTCGATCGTGATGCGCGTGTATTCGAGCGCCGGCCACACGCGAACCGAGCTGATCTGGGTCGCCGACTCTGCGCTGAAGGCGCAAAGCACCAGCGCCATGAACACACCTAAACCCGCGCCGAGCCGTGCTGCAAAGCGGCGCAATCCTTGCAAACCGTTACGCCGCATTGCAACGCAGATTGGCGTGGTCATCGAACGATCTCGCTCAATTCGCTTAAACAACGTTGGCCTTGCACAGTGGGCGCCAGCATTTCGGCAATCCGCGCATCGGCGGTGCAGCGCAGATGGATACGGATATCGGGTGAGGGCAAGCTGTTGCCGGCTTTTTCCGGCCATTCGATAAGGCACACGGCGTCGGGGCCGAAATAATCCCTAAAGCCTGCCGACAGCCATTCATCAGGATTATTGAAGCGATAAAAATCAAAGTGATAAAAGTTTAACTTGGAAACGGAATAAACTTCAACCAGTGTGAACGTTGGGCTTTTTATGCGACCGTTGACACCGCGCGCGCGCAGCAGTGCGCGCACCAGCGTGGTCTTGCCGCTGCCAAGCTCGCCGGACAGATAGATGATCATGCCGGGCTCGATCGATCGCGCAAGCCGGACGCCAACTTCGCCTGTCGCGCTTTCGTCGCGCAACCTTCGTATTATCCGCATGGCTCGCCGCTATCATATCGCTTATGCATGGTCACCTTACATCGAAGCCTGCTCACCCAGACTGGTCGGCACTCGCCGCGGATGTCAAATCCTGGGGCAGGGCGCTCGGTTTCCAGCAGATCGGCATCGCTGACGTCGACCTGACAGCTGCCGAGCCGGGCTTGCGCCAATGGCTGGCGGCAGGCTGGCACGGCGATATGGATTATATGGCGCGGCATGGCAGCAAACGCTCGCGGCCGGCCGAGCTCGTTCCGGGAACACTGCGCGTCATTTCCGCGCGCCTCGATTATCAGGGGCCGAACGCAGCGAGCAGCGAAAACATACTTGCCGATCCGCACAAAGCTTTCATTTCGCGCTATGCACTCGGACGCGATTATCACAAAGTCGTTCGCGGCAAGTTGCGGCGACTTGCCGAGCGCCTCGAGCGCGATGCCGGTTGCGCCCGTTATCGGGTGTTTTCAGACAGTGCGCCAGTGATGGAGGTCGAGTTAGCCAGCAAAGCCGGGCTCGGCTGGCGCGGCAAACATACGTTGCTGCTATCGCGCGAAGCCGGCTCCCTGTTTTTTCTTGGCGAGATTTACACGGATTTGCCGCTGCCGATCGATCGCCCGCTGGAAAATCATTGCGGCAGCTGCCGAAAATGCCTGGATGTTTGTCCGACGCAAGCGATCGTCGGCCCTTATAAACTCGATGCGCGGCGCTGTATCTCGTACCTGACGATAGAGCATCGCGGCAGTATTCCGGTCGAATTCCGCAAGCTGATCGGCAATCGGGTTTACGGCTGCGACGATTGTCAGCTCGTTTGTCCGTGGAATCGGTACGCGCAAATCAGCGCCGAACCCGATTTCGCAGTCCGGCACGGCCTCGACGACGTCGCGCTCGTTGATCTGTTCGGCTGGAGCGAGACGGAGTTCGACGAGCGGCTGGCGGGGTCGGCGGTTCGCCGCATCGGCTTCGAGCGCTGGCTGCGCAATCTCGCAGTCGGGCTCGGCAATGCGCCCACTACACCCGCACTTTGCGCGGCGTTGCTTGCCCGCCGCGATGATCCGTCCGGGCTGGTTCGCGAACACGTGGCTTGGGCGCTTGGCCAGCACGGTATCCGCTGAATGCCGAGCGGACTGCCGGTGTCATAAGCGCTCTGTTAAGCGGCCACTCCCGCCGTCCGCTGCCGATTTAGCATGTCCCGCTCGTCGGCGGCGCCAACGCAAAGTCGCTGGCAAGTTATCTCAAGCCTACGAGTCGATGGCGGCCGCCAGAGCCGGGATTGCGAGCTACCTGGATTTCTACAACACCCGCCGGCCGCATTCTTCACTCGAGGTCTGGCCCCGGATACGGCGTACTGCAAAGGCACTTTGATCAAAGAGGCAGCGTGATGTTGATCCGTGTTACCCACCCGCCACGCGCTCTGCGTTCGTCGCAAGCGACGCCCGCGCGCGGAATTGTGGAGAACACTCCACCGCGGAGGCTCCACTTAAGAAACTGCAAAACTGTCTTAACGAACGGGGCCACTCTGTCACACGGACGCTCGCCACGGGTCGCACCTGCTAGTCGACCTTTTTCAACCCCAATCGCTCGGCGATTGACCGCACGATTAGGATGCGGAATAACCGGGCGGTTTGATAGAGCACGCACTTCGTGTAATACACGAGACCCAATTCTCGCGTAAATGGCTTCAGATCCGGATCGAGTAACAGCAGAGTGAGGCTGTTCGCCGAATTCATATCCCATGCGCGCATGCGAAAGCTTTTCTGCCTGAGCTTGGGCGCCGTGCTTGCGTTGTCCATCGATACGTAGGACGCTGGAATATCGAGATAACCGGCATTGGCCGCTGCAAACAGCCGCAGATACATTTCGTAGTCCGGCCACATCTGAAAAGCAGACGCGTATTTATTGACTCCGCAACGCAGGTGCGGCAGCAAGCTGGAACGGAAAATCAAAGGATTCGGGTCGCCGAACAGCGAACCGCCAACACGTTGTCGAGAAAAAAGCCTGGCTTTCTGCTTCAGTGTGCGAGCTGCCGGCATCAGGCTGCGAATGCGGTTATCGTCCGCGTAGATATTCGGCTTGTCGCGTATCGGTGTGCCGTTGGAGTCGGCCATGTAGGTGTTGCCGACGACGAAGCCCAGGTCATCATTCTTGATGAGCAAATCCAGCATGGCAGCGATCGATCCATCGGGAATGATGTCGTCCGCCAATTGCAATTTCAAAAACTCTCGCGTTCCCAGTGATAGCGCAAGTAGCCAGTTGTCGGGCGCGGAAATAGTCCTGGGGATCGTATATATTTTGAGATCGAGTTTGTCCTGCCACGACTCAAGAATCTTTTGTGAATCGTCCAGGCTGCCGTTATTGACGGCTATCACTTCAAGGTCGGGGATATTTTGCCGAAGAATCGAATCCATCATCCCGCCGATCAATGCCGCTTTGTTATATACGGGAATGCAAATCGAAAGCCCGACTTTGTTAGTCGGCATGGCCGCGTCCGTGGCATCGGTTTTAAACGACGGCAGCATTCGGATCGACCAGCGGACGCAACACCAATTCGGTCAATTCGACTGTCCGCGGCAGGGCAAGCGTGCTGATTACCGTCTGCGCGGCATCACCAGGCTGTATCAGGTGCTCCGGCGAATATTCTCTACCCTTCATTTCGGAAATGGCTTCCTGCATCGGCGTTGCAGTGCTGCCCAGAAACACGGTTAGCACGCGCATGTCTCTCGCAACTTCCTGGCGCAAGCTGTTCGCTACCGCCTTCAGTCCAGCCTTGGTCGCAGCGTATTGACCGACGCCTGCTTTCGCGCTCAAAGCGGCCGATGAGTTGATGAATACGATCTGGCCGCGTGTTTCGCATATCAGCGGCAGCAGGGATTGGGTCAGCAAGTAGGGCGCGCGCAGATTGGTCGAATACTGAAGATCGAAATCGGCGATCGGTGCAACAGCCGTGTTGCCCGAGCGGAAAACGCCGGCGCTGTGTATCAGCAGATCGATTTTTTCGAATTCGCGGCGCAGCGATTCGGTCATTTCCGCGATCGATGCATCCTGCATCAACTCAGTTTGATAGCATCGCGCCTTTATTCCATGGCCCTCGGCGCGGGTCGCGACTGCCTGCAGCCTTTCGATATGACGACCGATTAAAACGACATCTGCCCCATGCTCGGCCAGCCCGAGCGCAATGGCTTCGCCTACTCCGCTGCTGGCGCCGGTCACGACCGCGACCTGACCGACGAAAAGGCGATTAGCAGCCAGCAATGCACTCATTCAGTCAAG
>JACMKV010000411.1 GCA_014379915.1 Burkholderiales bacterium | reverse complement strand
CTTGTAAGGGCGCCGCTCTACCAACTGAGCTAAGCACCCATGATCATGGCCACTGTCGCTGGCCACGCGATCGCTCAGCAATCAACTCCGGAAGTGTGTCAGTTTAGCGAATCTTTCAGTGCCTTGCCCGGGCGGAACTTCGGCACTTTCGCCGCCTTGATCTTGATCTCTTCGTTGGTGCGCGGATTGCGTCCCGTGCGCGCCGCACGCTTGCTGACAATGAACGTACCAAAGCCGACCAGCGTCACCGAGTTGCCCCGCTTCAAGCTGCCGCGTATGCCCGCGACAATCGCTTCAAGCGCCCGACCCGCCGCTGCTTTTGAAATGTCCGCTTGTTTGGCGATATGGTCGATCAATTCGGTCTTGTTCACTTACGCACCCCCATATTCTGACTGTCGCTTAGTGCCTGCCGCGCGACGCAGTGCATCTTGCATTTGTTCGCGGCTTTTGTTATCTGCGGCGCGGCGAGAATGTGTTTGAAAAATTTGAACGGCTATTCAACCGCGACGATGTAGCAGTGTCAAGAAGAAGAAAAGGAAACAGCAAAAAGCGAAAGAATCAGTTGCCGGCGCGCTGCAAAGCGCGCCGGCTCCCCTGAGTTCGCTAGTGCTTGACCACCTCGCCGACAGCCGGGGGCTCCGGCGGCTTGACTGGCGCCGCAGCGACGTCGTCGTCGGACAGCGGGACCGGACGGCGTTCGAGCGCAACTTCGAGCACCTTGTCGATCCACTTGACGGGAATGATCTCGAGTCGATTCTTGACATTGTCAGGAATCTCCGCAAGATCCTTGACGTTCTCCTCCGGGATCAACACTGTCTTGATGCCGCCGCGGTGGGCCGCGAGCAGTTTTTCCTTCAGGCCGCCGATCGCCAGCACTTCGCCGCGCAGCGTGATCTCGCCCGTCATCGCGACGTCAGCGCGCACCGGGATGCCGCTGACGGCAGAAATCAATGCGGTCGTGATCGCGATTCCGGCCGACGGGCCATCCTTTGGCGTCGCGCCCTCCGGAAAGTGCACGTGAATGTCGGTCTTCTCGAACACCTCGTCGCGGATTCCGAGCCGGCGGGCGCGGGCACGCATCACTGAGCGAGCTGCTTCAACCGACTCCTTCATTACGTCGCCGAGCGAGCCCGTGCGATGCACGTTGGCTTTGCCTGGCATCGTCGCGACCTCGATCGTCAGCAGATCGCCGCCAACTTCGGTCCACGCCAGGCCGGTGACCTGCCCGACCTGATTCGCTTTCTCCGCCACACCGAACGTATAGCGCCGCACTCCGAGGAATTTGTCCAGGTTGCGCGCCGTCACCTGCACGCGCTTGTCCTGCTTTTTCAGCAGCAGCTGCTTGACGACTTTGCGGCAGATCTTGCTGATCTCGCGCTCGAGCGAACGGACGCCCGCTTCACGCGTGTAGTAGCGGATGATGTCGCGAATCGCGCTCTCGGCGATCGACAGCTCACCGCTCTTGAGTCCGTTGGTCTTCATCTGCTTCGGCAGCAGATGCTGCAAGGCGATGTGCACCTTCTCTTCCTCGGTATAGCCCGAAAGCCGGATCACTTCCATCCGGTCGAGCAGCGCCGGCGGAATGTTCATCGTGTTGCTGGTGGCGACGAACATCACGTCCGACAGATCGAAGTCGACCTCGACGTAGTGATCCTGAAAGGTGTGGTTCTGTTCGGGATCGAGCACTTCGAGCAGTGCCGACGCCGGGTCGCCGCGAAAATCCATGCCCATCTTGTCGACTTCGTCGAGCAGGAACAGCGGATTGCGCACGCCGGATTTGCCGAGGCTCTGCAGGATCTTGCCCGGCATCGATCCGATATATGTCCGGCGATGACCGCGAATTTCGGCTTCATCGCGCACGCCACCAAGTGCCATGCGAATGAACTTCCTATTCGTGGCGCGCGCGACCGATTGGCCGAGCGACGTCTTGCCGACGCCCGGCGGGCCGACCAAGCACAGGATCGGCGCCTTCAGCTTGTCGACGCGCTGTTGTACAGCGAGGTACTCGAGAATGCGATCCTTCACCTTCTCAAGCCCGTAGTGATCGTCATTCAACACCTTCTCGGCGTTGCCGAGATCGTTGTTGATCCGGCTGCGCTTCTTCCACGGCAAGCCCACCAGGGTGTCGAGGTAATTGCGCACGACGGTCGCTTCGGCCGACATCGGCGACATCAGCTTGAGCTTCTTCAACTCGGAAGTCGCTTTGTCGCGCGCCGCTTTCGGCATGCGCGCGGCCTTGATTTTCTTTTCGAGCTCTTCCAGATCGGCACCTTCTTCGCCCTCTCCGAGCTCTTTCTGGATCGCCTTGACCTGCTCGTTCAGGTAGTACTCGCGCTGGCTCTTCTCCATCTGCCGCTTGACGCGGCCGCGGATGCGCTTTTCGACCTGCAGG
>JACMKV010000410.1 GCA_014379915.1 Burkholderiales bacterium | reverse complement strand
CCCGGTATGGCTGGCCGTGCTCCGCGGCGGGACTCACGTCGCTCGATCTGGTCTCGCCGCCGAAGCGCGATGAAGTTTTGTTGAGCATATCCGGTTCACGCTAAATCCCGCTTTATGATATGAGTAACTACGGGGATGGTTGACTGCGATCATCAGCTCACCCGCGCCCCGGCGTTTCGTTAAGCGGAGACACGGCCGGTCGATCCAGGTTCCCGTGACCTGGTAGCGATAAGCAGCAATTTGCCGCTATGTCTTCATCTGCCGCGCCTTCGCATGAATGTGCGAAGGAATGCGCGAACGAATGCGCGAAAAAACACGCGAAATGCGGGGCGCGGCCGCTGTCGGCCGACTTCGGCTGGCCGAATTGCGGCGCGAACGGAAATCGGGGTTAGGCAAAGTATCGTGGGGTAAACTCACGCTGCACGCGCTTACCACGACCGCTTTCGTCGACAATTTCATCCTCATTGTACCCCGAACAACATGCCGCGACCGCCCAAAACCACAGCCGCGAATCAGTCCAAACGCAAGCCCGGATCGACGAACAAAGGGAACAAAGAGAACAAAGCCACGCCCGACGCCGCCATGCAACGAGCGCTTGCGCTGAGCCGTTATGTGCAGCGGACGCTGAGCACGCGGCCTGATCTCGTCGAAGCGAGCGGTGCTGCTTTTTCGCGCGACCAGATGAGAGCGCTCCTCCCAGAAAATGTGGGCGATGAAGCAGCGCTGTTTCAGTCGCTGCGCGAATTGCGCAAGCGCGTCATGCTGCGCGTGATAGCGCGCGATCTCGGCGGTCTGTGCGATCTCGCCGAGGTCGTTGCTACCGTAACCACGCTTGCTGAAGTCGCGATCAGCTACGCGCTATCGCACCTCCACAACTGGGCCGCGGACCAATATGGGCAGCCAAAGTCGGCCGACGGCGATGCCGTGCAGCAACTGCATGTCGTCGGCATGGGCAAGCTCGGCGGCGGCGAGCTCAACGTCTCGTCAGACATCGATCTGATTTTCGTCTATCCGGAAGACGGCGCCACAGTCCAGAACAGTCGAAGCAGCTTTGAACGCAGCATCGACCACCACGAATTTTTCACGCGCGTCGGACGCAAGCTGATTGCAGCGCTCGGCGAGGTCACGGCCAGCAGCTTCGTGTTCCGCGTCGATATGCGGCTGCGGCCTTATGGTGAATCCAGCCCGCTGGCGACGAGCTTTGCCGCGCTCGAGAATTACTTCATCACGCAGGGACGCGAATGGGAACGCTACGCGTGGCTGAAAGCGCGCGCGCTGACCGGCGATCAAAGCGATGCATTGATGCAGCTGGTGCGGCCTTTCGTATTCCGCCGTCATCTCGATTTTTCGGCGCTTGCGGCAATGCGCGATCTGCACGCGCAGATTCGCCGTGATGTCGGCAAGCGCGGGCACGCCGACAATATCAAGCTCGGGCCCGGCGGCATTCGCGAAATCGAATTCGTCGCGCAGGTTTTCCAATTGATTCGCGGCGGCCGCGAAGCCGAGTTGCGCGTACGTCCGACCTTGCAGGCGCTCGCCAATCTCGGCGCACGCAATTATCTACCAACGTCGGCGGTCAGCGATCTGCGCGATGCTTACGTCTTCCTGCGCAACCTCGAACACCGGCTGCAATATCTCGACGACCAGCAAACGCAGACGCTGCCAGCGAATGACGATGATCGCGCGCTGATCGCCGAGGCGATGGGTTTCGCGGATTACCAGGCGCTGCTGAAACAGCTCGACCAACATCGCGCAAACGTCAGCCGCGAATTCGATCAGGTCTTCTCACCGACGGCAGAAGCAACGACTCAAACCGCGAAAGGCGACGGCGGCGCCGCGCCCGGACCCCGCTATTCCGATAGTGACGCGGCCCGGCAGCGCATCGAGGAATTCCGCGCCAGCAGCCGCTACCGGCAGATGCCCGCGACCGGTAATGCGCGCATGGAAGCGCTGTTGCCGCGCGCGGCCAACGCCGCTGCCGCCTTCGATGACCCCGACACGGCGTTCGCGCGACTGCTGAATCTGCTTGAAAGCATCAGCCGGCGCGAATCCTATCTCGCGTTTCTGCTCGAATATCCGCACGCGCTCGAACGCGTCGCCAAGCTCGCGTCGGCCAGCGCCTGGGCTTCCGAATATCTGACCCAGCATCCAATTTTGATGGACGAGTTGCTCGACAGCCGCCCACTCGCCCTGCCAGACTGGACCGCGCTCAGACAGTCGCTGGCGCGCCAGCTCGACGATGCCGAAGGCGATACCGAAACGCAGATGGATTTGCTGCGCCACTTCAAGCACAGCCAGACGTTTCGGCTGTTGGTCGCGGACCTGGCCGGGGAACTGCGGCTCGAAAAACTCAGCGATGATCTGAGCGCACTCGCCGATCTTTGCCTCGCCGAAGCGCTGCGCGTTTGCTGGACCAAGCTTGCGACTGCGCATCGGAGCAAGCCGAAATTTGCCGTCATCGGCTACGGCAAACTGGGCGGCAAGGAACTCGGCTATGCGTCCGATCTCGACATCATTTTTTTGTTCGACGACGACGCACCGGGCGCGCCCGAAAACTACGCGCGGCTCGGTCAGCGCATCAACACGTGGCTGAACAGCGCGACCGCCGCGGGCGTGCTTTACGATACCGATCTGCGCTTGCGGCCGAACGGTCAAAGCGGTCTCCTGGTCAGCAACATGGAAGCTTTCTCCGAGTATCAAACCCGACAGGCATGGACGTGGGAACATCAGGCACTGACGCGCGCGCGCTTAACCGCGGGCGACGCCAAAGTCGGCCGCCAGTTCGAAAAAATCCGCGAACAGGTTTTGCGGCAAGCGCGCGATCTCGACCAGTTGCGCGCCGACATCGTCGCCATGCGCGAAAAGATGCTCGACGCCCATCCCAACCAAAGCGCGCTGTTCGATGTGAAGCACGACCGCGGCGGCATCATCGACGTCGAATTCATCGTGCAATATCTGGTGCTCGGCCACGCTCGCACGCATAGCAAACTGACCGCGAATATCGGCAATCTCGCGCTGCTCAGGCTTGCCGCCGAACTGAAGCTGATCCCCGCCGAATTGGCGCAGCAGAGCCACGATGCCTATCGCCATTTCCGCCGTTTGCAGCACGCGCTGCGCTTGCAAAACGAGCGCTATGCGCGCGTTGCGGCCGACAGTGTTTCCGCGCACGTTGAAGCCGTGCGTGCACTGTGGCGCCGGGTGTTTGACGAAGACTGAATTGATCGGCAGTACAGCCGATAGCGCCGCCCATCGTCCTCATTGCGCCACAAGCTGGCAGTGTTGGCATATGATGAAAAAAGTCGCCTTCGCTGAAACTTCGTTTTGAGATTCTGAACAACGGCACTTGCCTGCATTTCGCCCCATTCCGGCGCGCGGGCACGTAGTGCCGAAGGCACTCGTCCGCGGGAAGCACGCCAAGCCACGCCTCCCGCACCCAGCCGCTGTGCGGATACCGTGTTGGCGTGGCACCGGCGAAGCCGGCCGTCTGCGGGGAGCGCGCCTTGGCGGAACCCGGATCACGGCGAGCGAAGCTTTGGGGCGGAGGCGGGTTCCTGGCGTCGCTCCCGCGCCGGGCTGCTTCGCAGATACCGTGTCGCGACGCCCCTCCCGCCCCGGATGGCTTCGCAACGCCGTGTCGGCGGGCGCGCGGACACGTTACCGACGAAGTCGGCCGCTTGCGGGG
>JACMKV010000409.1 GCA_014379915.1 Burkholderiales bacterium | reverse complement strand
ATTAGCGATGGCCAGAGACTCTCATACCGCGCTCTTGATCACGCCGCCATCAACCCGCAACGCCGCACCGGTCGTCGCCGACGCCAGCGGACTGGCGAGGTACGCGACAAGCGATGCGACCTCATCGGGTGTCGCGAAGCGCTTGATCAGTGATGTCGGCCGCACCTTCTCGAAAAACTCCTGCTCGAATTCGTCGAACGATTTGCCGCTTTCCTTCGCCAGCGCATCGACAAAATCGCCGACGCCGCGCGATCTGGTCGGGCCCGGAAGAATGCTGTTCACGGTGATGCCAGTGCCTGCAACCGCTTCGGCCAGGCCGCGCGAAACGGCGAGTTGCGCCGTCTTGGTCATGCCGTAGTGGATCATTTCGCACGGAATCTGAATCGCGCTCTCGCTCGAAATGAACAGGATGCGGCCCCAATTGCGGCGCCTCATGGCGGGAAGATAAAGACGCGCAAGACGCACGCCGCTCAGGACGTTGACGGTGAAGAATCGCAGCCAGTCTTCGTCGGGAATTTCCTCAAATGGCTTTGGCTCGAAAATGCCGAGATTGTTAATAAGGATTTCGACATCCGGAAACTGGCGCACGACCTTGTCGGCAGCCTCGGCCGTGCTCAGATCGCCGGCAA
Organism: Burkholderiales bacterium; assembly: GCA_014379915.1. Taxonomy (GTDB): domain Bacteria; phylum Pseudomonadota; class Gammaproteobacteria; order Burkholderiales; family JACMKV01; genus JACMKV01. The sequence continues at coordinate 5,975 of JACMKV010000409.1, read as the reverse complement.
ACCCATGCGCGTCGCCATCCGTTTCGGACTTCAGCCTGGCGACTGCTTCGTCCACCGCGGCTTGCGTCCGGCCATTGACGATAACCGTCGCGCCCTCGCGCGCCAGCGCCGCTGCGATCGCGTTACCGATGCCAGCGGTGCTGCCCGTTATCAATGCCAATTTTCTAGTGAGATTCAGATCCATGTCTTTACCTTGCTCAATTGGATTCGCGAATTGGCGCATTGACCTCCTGGCCAAGGCGACCTTCCGAACTGCGATCCTGGCAGCCGACTTTCAAACGCGAGGTCAATCCCCATATTGAACGTATAACCAACCGGAGGGCAAGTCATGAAGCAGCTCACGCAAATCAAACAGGCGCCGCAACCGCACTGGGTCGGCGATGGCTTCCCGGTGCGCAGCCTCATCTCCATCGAGGGCGATGCGCGCCGGACCAGTCCTTTCCTGATGCTCGACTACGCCGGTCCGCACGAGTTCGCGCCGGCAAGCGCGCCGCGCGGCGTCGGCGGCCATCCGCATCGCGGCTTCGAGACCGTCACCATCGCTTATCAGGGCGAAGTTGCGCACCGCGATTCGAGCGGCAACCACGGACTGATCCGCCCTGGCGACGTGCAGTGGATGACGGCGGCAAGCGGCGTGCTGCACGACGAGTTCCATTCCGAAGAATTCACGCGCAAGGGCGGCACGTTCGAGATGGTGCAGCTCTGGGTCAACCTGCCAGCGCGCGACAAGATGAGCGCGCCGCGCTACCAGACTTTGCTCGACGCACAGATCCCCGCGGTCACCCTGCCCAACGATGCCGGACGACTGCGCGTCATCGCCGGCGAGTACGAACGCGCGCGAGGACCGGCGCTGACGCACACGCCGCTGAACGTTTGGGATGTGCGGCTGAACGCCAGCCACAGCGCTACCTTTGCGTTGCCGCAAGAGTGGACAACCGTGCTCGTCGTGCTGCACGGAGAGATCGAGCTTGATGGCCGCAAGCTGGGCGCATCCGACGCCGCGCATTTCTCGCGCGATGGCGACAGCGTCAGCGTGCGAGCGACCGAGGACACGATGGCCCTGCTGCTGAGCGGCGAGCCGATCGACGAGCCGATCGCGCATTACGGACCGTTTGTAATGAACACCAATCAGGAAATACGGGAAGCGATTGAAGACTTCAATCACGGGCGCTTTGGCAAGCTCGCGGCTTGAGGCATCCCATGACGGGCATCAAGGATGAGATCATCGCGCGCCAGAAGTTAGGGGCGACCGCCGGGTGTGAAGTCTACTATGCCGAAAAAGAGCGAAACCGAAATACTTTTGATTGACGGCCGCGAGATCGCAATCTCGAATCCGCGGAAGGTACTTTTTCCAGAACCGGGATATACGAAACTCGATGTCGTCCGCTACTACCTCGCCGTATCGGAGGGCGCGCTGCGCGGCGCCGGCGGGCGGCCGAACGTGCTCGTGCGTTATCCAAACGGTATAAGCGGCGAGTTTTTCTTTCAGAAACGCGCGCCCGAATCGCGTCCGCCGTGGATCGAAGTCGTCTCCCTCAAATTTCCATCCGGTCGCAGCGCCGAAGAAGTCGTGCCGCGCAATGCTGCCGCGCTCGCATGGATGGCCAATCTCGCGTGCCTCGAGCTGCATCCGCACCCGGTCCAGGCCGACGATCTCGATCATCCCGACGAGCTGCGCGTGGACCTCGATCCGGTGCCTGGCGTCGAGTGGCCCCAGGTGCGCGAAGTCGCCCGCGTCGTGCACGCGACTTTGCAAGATTTCGGGCTCGTCGGCTGGCCGAAGACCTCGGGCTCACGCGGCATGCACGTGAATGTGCGCATCGCGCGCAAGTGGACGTTTGACGAAGTGCGCCGCGCCGCGCTTGCGCTGGCGCGCGAAGTCGAGCGGCGCGCGCCTGCCATCGCGACGAGCAAATGGTGGAAGGAAGAGCGCCACGGCGTGTTCGTCGACTACAACCAGAACGCGAAGGACCGCACGGTCGCTGCCGCGTACTCGGTGCGGCCCAACGCCGATGCGCGCGTATCGGCGCCATTGAATTGGGACGAGGTCGATGCTTGCGAGCCTGGCGACTTCACACTCGCGACCATGCCCGCGCGTTTCGCCAGCCTCGGCGATCGGCACGAAGGCATTGACCGGCAACCGTGCTCGCTTGCGCGGCTACTCGAATTGTCGACGCGCCACGAGCGCGATGGCCTCGGCGATGCGCCGTGGCCGCCGCAATACAAGAAACAACCCGGCGAACCGCCGCGCGTGCAACCCTCGCGCCGGCGTTCGGCGCAACCTTCGGTCCGCCGTGCAACGAAGCATCCGTTGATCGAGATCGGCCGCGCGCAACGCAAAGACGATGCGCTTGCCGGACTCGAAAGATGGAAAGCGCGTCATCCCAACGCGGCCGCCCACCTCGATCCTGCCGACGTGCTCGTCGATTCGATGCGTGGTAAGTCGTCGACGTGGATTCGCATCCGCGTGAACCTGCAGCACGTGCCGGTCGAGTCGCGGCCGGTGCAGGAAGCGCGCGACCCGGATGAGGAGCCCGAATCATAATGTTCGATAACGAATACTCAGAAATCCGCAACCCTAAGGAACCTCTTACGATGTCATTGCCGCGGAGGCGGAATCCAATGGCGATAAAGCTGTCCTCGAAAGACTTGAATCGGCGAGGCTGTCTCCCCGGCCACGCGGGGACGACAAAATTGACAAGAAACCAGCATCAGCGCTGTCGCCTGGACGCTCCGAAAACCTTCTCCAACTCGTAAGCGCTCGCGACCTCAAGCTGGTCGTAGCGGCAATCGCCCGGCGGTTTGTCCGGCCGCCATCGCAGAAAAATCGCCGCGTGGCGAAAGCGGTTGCCCTGCAGGTGGTCGTACTTGACCTCGCAGACGCGCTCGATCCGTAGCGGCTCCCATGACAGATCTTTGCCCGCACTCCAGCGGCTTTGCGCCCCGGGCATGCGAGTCGTCGCGTCATTAACCTGCGCCCATTCCTTCCATGGATGATTATCGGACGCATGCTCACGCAGCGGCGCAAGCTCTAAAGCAAGCGATTTGCGAGCCGCCATCGTGAACGACGAGGTAACGCCTACGTGTTGCAGCACACCTCGGTCATCGTACAACCCGAGGAGCAACGAGCCTACGGTGTCTTTTCCGCTCTTATGCCAGCGGAATCCCGCCACGACGCAATCGGCTGTGCGCGCGTGCTTCACTTTGATCATCGCGCGCTTGCCGGGTTGGTACGGGCTGTCCGCCGGCTTCGCGATCACGCCATCGAGGCCGGCGCCCTCGAAGCGCTGCAGCCAATCCACGGCTACGGCGCGGTCCCGTGTCGTCGGCGTCAGGTAGATCGGCGGATCGATGCCCGCGAGCAGGTTTTCCAGTAACCCCCGGCGTTCGCTTTGCGCTACCGACATCACATTGCGGCCGTTACTCGCAAGCAGATCGAACGCCACGAACGACGCCGGCGTTTCCTGCGCCAGCTTGGCGACGCGCGAGGCTGCCGGATGCAGCCGAAGCTGCAGCGCATCGAAGTCGAGCCCATGCGGCGTCGCGATCACAATCTCGCCGTCGATCACGCAGCCGTCCGGAAGCTTTGCGAGAAGCTCATCGTGCAGCTCGGGAAAATAGCGATCGAGCGGCCGCAAATCCCGGCTCTGGATGAACACGTCGGATGCGCCGCGAAAGACAATCGCGCGAAACCCGTCCCACTTGGGTTCAAACAGAAACGTCCCAACGGTCGGCAGTTCCTCCGCGATTTTGGCAAGCATCGGCTCGATAGGCGGTGGGATCGCAAATGCGATCGACGGATGTTGCGAAGTCTGGTCCGGGCCTTGCTGGGCGCGGGGTTTGCGGGTGGCCATGGATTACCAGGCTATTGAAAAACGTAGCGAGCGCAGCCAACACGAGGTGCTAGGGGCCGAAAAAGGGGAATGTACACGGTAGTACATGAGCATTTTAGTTACGACATAACCTGAAGTTAGTCTGCACTGAAGCTTCGTTTTGAGGCCCTGAGCAACGGAGTCTCTGCAAGCGCAGTAGTTTTGCGGTAGTGGGTCAGTTTGAAGGACGCGGATAACGATCCGACAATTGCGCAATTTCTTCAAGCGTCCGAACATGCTTCGCAATCTCTGCCTCGCTGGGGTTACGCGCAGTGACTTATGAATCCGTGCGAATTGTAATGCATGAAGCGCAACGCGACGGCGGACTCAAGGTTTTCCACTTTCCTGCTGAAAGCATTGGTAAGCCGCGTAAAACGTCGGCAGCTCTGCGCATGGTTAAATTGCTCCGCTCTACCAAGCTAGTCGAAACGTGCGCTGGATCCGGGTTACCGGATACAGCGCCTCTCATCGTTTCCGCAGCATTCGGACCGCGCTCAAGTAAGCCTTATGGCCGTCGGTAATAAGCTGGACTCGAGTCGCTAACTGCTCGGCAAGATGGCCGATAAAACTTCGCGTCGGTCGCATCGCGCCTGCCTACAAAAAGCACGGTCCGAGCTTAGGACAGCGCATATATCAGTCTAGGTTGCAGACATCGCCGTAGCAAAACTCACCATGCTCTTCAGCCGTTCCGTTCTTTGCCTTAGCGTAGCAAGCTACACATCTCATCGCACTGAAGCGCTTGCAAGGGAAAGATTCCGCAGCGCTTCGTCTTGCGGCACAGGCGAAACCGACATCGGCGAGAAGTTTTAAGACTGTGCGTTTGGCCATATCTCATGCGGCAAGTCGCGCGGATAGAGTGCCTTCCACTAAGCTCGCCAGGATTTTGGCGCGTTCCATCAAAAACTTCATGCCTGACCCGTGATGCGTTACCCGATGCTTGCAAAGTTAGCCGGCAAGCATTATATTCGCAAGCATTGCATTCAATAAGGAGCAAGCATGGGAAATAACAATGATGAACGGAAATCAAAAGGCGGGATAGCGCGGGCAGCGCTCCTTTCTCCCGAACGCCGCAGCGAAATAGCAAAACAGGCAGCATCCGCTAGATGGGATGCTGACCTTCCGATTGCCACTCACGAAGGAGATTTCAAGCTAGGGGACACCGTGGTCTCCTCTGCGGTGCTTCCTAACGGTATGCGGGTAATTACCCAAGCTACATTTTTAAGAGCGCTGGGACGCTCCCGGTCCCCAAAGGCGGGAATGGGGGTGTTGAGTACGGTCGACCAACTGCCCTTTTTTCTTCAAGCGGAGGTACTAAAACCTTTTATTTCCGAAGAGTTAGCTATGTCGACGACTCCCATTTTTTACCGAACCAAATCGCGAGGGAAGGGGGTAGGCTATGACGCAAGATTGCTTCCGCAGGTGGCAGAGGTTTACTTGCAATATCGCGATGCGTGCCTTCTTAGTAGTGGAAAAGAAGTGCCGGAACGTTATAAGCACATCGTGCGCGCCGCTGATGTATTGATGCGTGCCTTAGCTAATGTCGGCATCATCGCACTCGTCGACGAGGCTACAGGCTTTCAGAGGGATCGCGCCAAAGACGCATTGGCGAAAATTCTGGAGGAATTTATTGCAAAGGAATTGCGATCATGGGTACGCACATTCCCTAATGATTTCTACGATCAACTTTTTAGATTGCGAGGACTGACATTTCCTAGGGATTCAGTTAGCCGACCAAAATACTTTGGACATTTAACCAACGACATCATTTACAAGCGTCTTGCACCTGGGGTTCTTGAAGAGCTAAAAAAGGCAACGCCCAAAGATGAGAAAGGACGATATAAGCACCGTCTTTTTCAGAGATTAACGGAGGATGTTGGACATCCCAAGCTTCGGGAGCATTTGGCGTCAGTAATTTCACTAATGAAGATTAGCCCTGACTACGAGCAGTTCGAGCGATACTTATCCCATGTTCATCCGCGTTATGGGGATACTCCAGACCTTCCCTTCTTGGAAGAAGATAATGGTCAACTCTAATCCTTTCGCTGCCTAGCAGGTTGCTGAAATAAAGGGCATTGCGAACGACAAGTGATGGTTCATGATTTT
>JACMKV010000408.1 GCA_014379915.1 Burkholderiales bacterium | reverse complement strand
GAATTTTTTTGACGGCGGTATAGATGCGGGCGTAACTGTCGTTGCGCGAGGTGAGGCCGGCGAGAGGCCGCTGCCCCTCCGAGCGCTCTTGCTTGGACCGCGAACCAGCAGATTGCCGCGTCACTTCGTTCCTCGCAATGACAAGTTCTTTAGGGAACTTCTGACTAAAGTTGTCATTCCCGCGCAGGCGGGATCTAGAGGTCTATCAACTATATGATTGGATTCCCGCCTGCGCGGGAATGACGGCGATAGGGATACTCAGCGCTTCCTTAGGCGGCGAGACCTCGGCTGCGCAGGAAGTCTTCATAGTTCCCGCCAAAATCGTGAACCCCGTCCGCAGTCATTTCGATCACGCGCGTTGCCAGCGAAGACACGAACTCGCGATCGTGCGAGACGAAAATCAGCGTGCCCTGATATTTCTCGAGTGCGGTGTTCAGCGACTCGATCGATTCCATGTCGAGGTGGTTGGTCGGCTCGTCCATAAGCAGCACGTTCGGGCGTTGCAGCATCAATTTGCCGAACAGCATGCGGCCTTCCTCGCCGCCGGAAATCACTTTTACCGATTTCTTTGCATCGTCGCCGGAGAACAGCAAACGGCCTAGCGTCGCGCGGATGATCTGATCGTCGTCGAGTTCGCGGCCCCATTGCGCGAGCCAGTCGAACAAGGTTTTATCCTCGGCAAAGTCGGCCGCATGGTCCTGCGCGAAATAGCCGAGCCGCGCTTTCTCGGCCCATTTGATTCCGCCCTTGCCCGGCGCCAGATCGCCGGCCAGACAGCGGAGCAGGGTGGTCTTGCCGATGCCGTTCGGGCCGATGATGGCAACCCGTTCGCCGGCTTCGATGCGGAAATTCAGATTGCGAAATAAAGATTGGTCGTAGCCTTTTTCCATCTTTTGCACTTCGATCGCAACGCGATGCAGCCTTTCCCTTTCGTCGACATCGAAACGGATGAACGGATACTGGCGGCTCGACGGCTTGATGTCCTCGATCTTGATTTTCTCGATCTGACGGGCGCGGCTGGTGGCCTGCCTGGCTTTTGACGCGTTCGCGGAAAAGCGGCGCACGAAGGCCTGCAGTTCGACGACTTTTTCCCTGGCTTTGGCGTTGGCGGCGACCAATTGCGAGCGCGCCTGCGTCGACGCGAACATGTAATCGTCATAGTTGCCGGGATAGATCTTGATCGTTTTGTAATCGAGGTCAGCCATGTGCGTGCATACCGAATTCAGGAAGTGGCGGTCGTGCGAGATGATGACCATCGTGCTTTTCAGTTCGTCGAGCACGCCTTCGAGCCAGCGGATCGCATCGATGTCGAGATGGTTGGTTGGCTCGTCGAGCAGCAGGATATCGGGATTGGAAAACAATGCCTGGGCGAGCAGCACGCGCAGCTTCCAGCCGGGCGCTATCGCGCTCATCGGTCCGTTATGCTGCTCGATCGGGATGCCGACGCCGCTCAGCAATTCGCCGGCGCGCGCTTCGGCCGAATAACCGTCGTATTCGGCGACATCGGCTTCGAGTTCGGCGGCGCGCATGTAATCGGCCTCGGTGGAATCCGGGTTGGCATAGATGGCGTCGCGCTCGTGTATCGCCGCCCATAATTCCGTGTGGCCCATCATCACGACATCGAGCACGCGCTGGTCCTCGTACGCGAACTGGTCCTGGCGCAGCTTGCCGACACGCTCGTTTGTATCTATGGAAAATTCGCCGCTGCTTGCTTCGATGTCGCCGCCAAGTATGCGCATGAAGGTCGATTTGCCGCAGCCGTTCGCGCCGATCAAGCCATAGCGGTTGCCTTCGCCGAACTTGACCGAAACGTTTTCGAACAGGGGCTTGGCCCCAAATTGTATGGTAACGCCGGAGGTTACGATCACGGGAAAACCCTCAAGAAAGACTGAAAAAAACGAAGGGCGTGATTCTAACATCGTTAGGTCGCGCGCACGTTTGCCGGACCGGAAAGAGGATCCGCCACAATTCCTAGCGCTTCAGAATCATCGTGTTCGCAAGATAATCTGTAAAGATCGCATCGTAGGTGACAATCGGCATGCGTTCCGTACGTGCCTGAGCGATCAGGAACAGATCGAACGGATCGCGGTGCAGAGGAGGCAAACCGAATAGCGCCTGCGCATGCGCCGGCTGAATGGCGAGCCAGGCAAAACCCTGCCCGGTGATCGCGGCCTCTACGTCCATCGTCGGAAGCGCGAGCTTGCCGATGCCATGCTTGATCGCCATCTCCCAAAGGGTAATCGGACTCACATAAGCGTCTTCGGCCTGAATCAGCTTTTCGGCCTCGGCGTCCCTGATTTGGCCCATGAGCCAGTCATAAACGATGCAGGTATCGAGCAGGAGACGCATCCGGGATTGTTGCTATCGCTTCGCG
>JACMKV010000407.1 GCA_014379915.1 Burkholderiales bacterium | reverse complement strand
TGAGCCTCGGCATGTCGAGCTTCGGCACGCGGCCGGTGATGACGATCTCATGCGGAGTGTCGAACACGCTGAAGCGGGCTAGCTGAAAATCGCCCATTTCAACCGGGCAGTCGATCAGTTCATCGTAGTTAGCCGCCGCGTAGGTGCCAAACGCGAGACGCCTCGTGCCTTGTGCGGGCGTCAGCGCGGTGGCGACTTGCCAGTCGCGATAACGTGCGCCTGCGGGCGGGAGAATATCGACCGAGCAATGCTCGTGTTCCAGCCCGAGCGGCAGCAGAAACACCGACGTCCCGTTGAAAAATCCGTGCGTTTCATCCAGATGCGCCGCGCGAACCGATAAATCCCACGCGTACACCTCGTAGGCAAGCTCGATCTGTTTTGCGGGCGCGGCGCGCCATGTGTGCTTATCTATTTTTTCCAGCGCGACCTTGCGACCATCGGCCAGTGCACTTATCCGAACGATGTTGCGCGCAAATTCGCGAATCATGTAACTGCCGGGAATCCACGTCGGCAACATGAAGCGCTGGCCTTGTGGATCGGGCCGCTCGACGCGGCACGTCACATGAAACAAGTGAGCAGCGGGCGATGCGGGGCGTATGGCGTAGAAAATACTCATGCAGCGGCCACGCAATTAGCCGCGCAACACTTCAAGTACGTCCGATCTGAATTCGCGCTGATAAAGCAGGAATACGATGCCCGCAGTGGCTAAAGCAAAGGCAAGCGGCGAAGAAAACCACATCAACGCCGCGAAGGCCATGTAGTAGGCGCGTAATCCGTCGTTAAAAGTCTCAGCCGCCATGCCGACGACTCGACCGGCGCGCTCGGCGTACTCCTCTCGGTTGGCTTGGCCGTTCTCGAAAACCTTGGCCTCCGGCATTGATGCGATCAGCAGCGCGCCAAACGTGTACTGCCGCATCGACCATGAAAACCGAAAAAACGCGTACACGAAGATAACAAGCAGCAGCATCAGCTTCAAATCGAAAACGAACGCGCTGGTAACGGTGGCAAACGGAAACTCTTTAACCAGATCGGAGGCGCCCTGAGTACCGAGCACTGCCAGTAGTCCGCCGACGATCAGGATCGTCGTCGATGCGAAAAATGAAGGGCTGGTTGAAAGGTTTTGCACAACCACCGCGTCCACCACTCGGTTTTCGCGGCTTGTCGTTTGCATCATCCATAACAGCCGGTAACGATTGGTGTTAGCCAGCAGCGAGCCCGCTGTCCCGGTGCGCCGTCCGGCAAACATCGCGTAGCTAATCCAAGCGATGAAAAATCCTGCCAGCGCCAGCCAATCGGCGAGCGCCATGACTTTGAACGCTTGCAGCAGTTGCATTGCCACCGCAGCATAGAACACTGCGCACTGACGGTGCCTAGCGGAGGTTGCGCTTGCGAGTCAACCGCAGCAGCCCCCAAACGATCAGTCCGGCCAGCATCACATAAAGCGCAATGCTGACCGCCTGCTTGGACTGCGCGTACGTCACGCTCGAGTAAAACAGGTAGCCGCAAGTTGCGATGAAAATGATCGGCAAAATTGGATATAGCGGCACCTTGAACGGGCGCGCGATCGTCGGCTCGCGAAAGCGGAGCACAAGTAGGGCAAGCCCGGTCAGCAGAAAGAAAAACCAAAACACCGGCGCCGTGAACTCGACCATCGAGGAAAAGCCGTCCTTCTGCAAAGCCCCGAATCCGACCAGCGCGAGTGCGATTCCGCCCTGCACAAAAAACGCCACTATCGGTACGTTGCGAGTGCCCTGCCAGCGGCTCATGAAAGAAAGCTGCGGCCAGTCTCGTCCGAGTGCGTAGTTGGTACGCGCGCCGACGATCATCGTCGCGTTGATCGACGTCAACGTCGCAATGCCGACGATCACACCGATCAACTGCGCGCCGAGTGGCCCGAACGCGGCTTGCATCACATCGGCGCCAACGGCTTTGCTCGCCTGCATGCCGGAAAGACCCAATCCATTTAACACCGCCAGAACGAACGCGAGGTAGACGACTGTGATTACAACGATTGCCACGACCAACGTGCGCACGATCGCGCGCGGGCCGCCTTTGACCTCGGCCGAGATGTACGCGCCTTCGTTCCAGCCACCGTACGTCAGCAATACGAACACCATGGCCAAGCCGAACAAAGGCGGTACACCCGAGCTCGGTGCTGCCGCTGCGGCAGCCGGCGCTACTGCCGGAGCGGTTGCCAACAGGCCTGCCAGCGTGACGAGCAGCAAACCCGATACTTCCAAAATGGTCAGAACGTTCTGCGCACGCGAGGATTCGCGCAGACCAATGATGTTCAGGACCGTCAACACGATGACAGTGATCGCGGCATAAATCGCCGACGAATCTGGCCCGAGCGAAACGACCCGGCTCATGTAGTCGCCGAACACGAACGCCAGTAGCGCAATCGAGCCGGTCGTAATGACAGCGACGCGCGCCCACGCGAAAAAGAAGCTGACGTCGCGCCCGTATGCGCGCGTCAGGAAGTGATAGTCGCCGCCCGCGTTCGGAAACGTGCTGGCCAACTCTGCGTAACAGAGCGCGCCGATCAACGACAGCACGCCCCCCAACACCCACGCGGCCAGCATCCAGTCGACCGAACCCGTAACGCCGGCCACCATTGAGGGCGTTCTGAATATGCCTGCGCCAATAACGATGCCAACAACGATCATTGCGCCGTCGAACACCGACAGCACTGGCCGGGGTGCCGCGCCCAAGGTCGCCGATGGTGCGGGAGCGTGTGGAATATCGTTCATGCGCTGGCCTCCGGGATTAAACGGGAGATAGCAAAAGCCCCGCTTGCGCGGGGCTTCAGCGGTAAAGCAACGTACTGGAAATTACTTGCGGGTCCCAGTGACTTTGGTCTCAGCGCCACCTGCGCCTTTAAGCGTCCCCGTCAGCTCATTGCCGCGAACGGTGCCGGTCAGCGTGCGCGTCACGCCCTTGTCGTCGTTAAACGCAAAGCGGATCTCTTCCCCGCGCATAGTTGCCCCTACCAGCGGCTGCTTCGCCGAGCCGGCCGCGACATCGCCGGTGATCTTCTGATACTTCTGGCTCAGGTTCACGGTGTACGCGTTGGCCGAACCCTGTTCGCGTAACGTCCACGCGCCTTCGACCTTAGCTGGAACGATCCACAGATACGCCGTGCGGTAATCGACTTCTGCCGTTTCATCGGGGTCCCAATCACCCATCGTGAACTGGTGCGACGTGACGCGCGTGCCGGGCTTCATGTTCAGAATCGTCGGGCGCAGCCGTAGATTCAATTCCGGCAGCAGATACATCGTGACGACCGACGCCTTGCTGAAGTCTTCCTTGAAGACGTCGCCCTGGATGATGCGAGTCTTGCCGGTCAACTCCTCCGCTTGTACGTAGCATTGAGCAAGCTTTGCCATGTCGGGGTTGTATTCGATACCCACCGCGGTGGCGCCCAGCTTTCCAGCGGCGATTGCAATTTTTCCATCGCCAGCGCCGAGGTCATAGACGGTGTCTTGTGGCGTAACCTTGGCCATGCGCAGCATGCGCTGCACGATCTCGTCGGGTG
>JACMKV010000406.1 GCA_014379915.1 Burkholderiales bacterium | reverse complement strand
GCGCCACTCGATCGCGCAAACATCGATACGGACGCAATCATCCCGAAGCAGTTCCTGAAATCGATCAAGCGCAGCGGTTTTGGCGTCAATCTGTTCGACGGCTGGCGCTATCTCGACGAAGGGCGGCCCAATCTCGATAACACCGGCGACAACGTCGGGCGTCCGCTGAATCCCGATTTCGTGCTGAATCAACCGCGTTACCGTGGCGCCGAGGCACTGCTTGCCCGCGAGAATTTCGGCTGCGGTTCGTCGCGCGAACACGCGCCGTGGGCGCTGCTCGATTATGGCTTTCGCGCGGTGATTGCGCCGAGCTTTGCCGATATTTTTCGGCAGAATTGCTTCAAGAACGGCCTGCTGCCCATCGTGCTCGATCACACCATCGTCGATCAGTTGTTCCGCGAGGTTGTTGCGGCTCCGGGGTACCGGCTCGCGGTCGATTTGGCCAGCCAAACCGTCACCACACCCGGACATCAAAGCTTTGACTTCGCCATCGATGCCTCCAATAAACACGCGTTGCTGAATGGACTGGACGAGATCGGCTTGACGTTGCAGCGCGGCGACGAGATCAAAGCGTTCGAGTCTCGCCATCGCGCGGTTCAGCCGTGGTTGTTTTCCGCGCGATAGCAGGCGAATTTCGAAAATTTCAAATGGCGTTTCCTTCCTTCGAAGGCATCCTCGCAGCAGCATTTAGCCGCATCCCCCGCACAAAATGAGAATTGCAGTCTTGCCCGGCGACGGCATTGGGCCCGAGATCACGGCGCAGGCTGTGAAGGTATTGCAGGCCGTGGCGCGCGCCGGCGTCAAGTGCGAGTATCAGCAGGCACCGGTGGGCGGCGCCGGATACGACGCTGCCGGCGATCCCTTGCCCGAGGCGACGCTGCATCTCGCCGAGCAATCCGATGCTGTGCTGCTCGGCGCAGTCGGCGGTTATCAGTACGATCAATTGCCGCGTGAACAGCGCCCCGAGCGTGGTTTGTTGCGCCTGAGGAAATCGTTGGGCTTGTTCTCCAATTTGCGCCCCGCCAGACTTTATGCGGAACTCAGCGATGCCTCGTCGCTCAAGGCCGAGGTGATCGCCGGCCTCGACCTGATGATCGTTCGCGAGCTCACTGGCGACGTGTATTTCGGTCAGCCGCGCGGCCTGCGACGCAATGATAGCGGCGAGCGCGAAGGCTTCGATACGATGCTCTACAGCGAATCGGAAATTCGCCGGATCGCCCATGTAGGCTTTCAGACTGCCGCTGCGCGCGGCAACAAGCTATGTTCGGTGGACAAGGCCAATGTGCTTGAAACCAGCATGCTGTGGCGCGAAGTGGTTACTGAGGTTGCGAAGGATTACCCCGCCGTCCAGCTCAGGCATATGTACGTCGATAACGCCGCCATGCAGCTGGTGCGCGACCCGCGTCAGTTCGACGTGATCGTAACCGGCAATTTGTTCGGCGATATTTTATCGGATCAGGCCGCCATGCTGACCGGCTCGATCGGAATGTTGCCGTCAGCGTCGCTGAATGAATTCGGGAAAGGACTGTACGAGCCGATTCACGGCTCGGCTCCCGATATCGCCGGCAAAGATCTCGCCAACCCGCTGGCGATGATTCTTTCGGTCGCATTGATGATGCGCTACACCTTTCGGCGCCCGGAACTCGGCCGCAGCATTGAAGCGGCGGTCGAAAAGGTGTTGGCGCAAAGCTATCGCACACCGGATATCTTCGAGCGTGGCGCGCGCAAGGTCGGTACCGAAGAAATGGGCGATGCCGTTATCGCCGCGCTCAGGTTCAACTAGCAGCTTGCTGAAAAAAGCCCAAAATTGCCGGGGCGACAGAAACGATTGATGCATGCGAATTTCATAGCTTGCATGGAATCTGTTC
>JACMKV010000405.1 GCA_014379915.1 Burkholderiales bacterium | reverse complement strand
CCGTTCGCGGGGAGCGCGCCTTGGTCCCGCCTCCCGCCCCGGATGGCTTCGCCAACGCCGTGTCGGCGGGACCTTCCCCCGTCAAGGGGGGAAGGAGAAACCTGAGCGAAGCCGAAGGGCTCACCGCGAACGGAGGAGTTAATCAGAGCCTCCTTTAATGGCGGAAATGGCGCACGCCGGTGAACGCCATCACCATGCCTTGCTGATCGGCGGCGGCGATCACTTCATCGTCGCGCAGACTGCCGCCGGGCTGGATGACAGCGCTCGCGCCTGCGTCGGCAATAACGTCGACGCCGTCGCGGAATGGAAAGAACGCATCGGACGCGACGACCGAACCAGCCAGCGCGAGGCCGGCATTCTGCGCCTTGATGGTCGCAATGCGAGCGCTGTCGATGCGGCTCATCTGGCCGGCGCCAACGCCCAGCGTCTGACCTGCGCGGCAGAATACGATCGCGTTCGATTTGACGAATTTCGCGACTCGCCATGCGAACAGCATGTCGTCGAGCTGCTGCGGCGAAGGTAGCCGTTTGCTGACAATCCTGAGTTCGGCCTTGCCTACGCGTGCGTCATCGGGCGTCTGCACCAGCACGCCGCCACCGACGCGCGCGACGTTGAAAGCGTTCGCGTCTTTGCCGCCCGGCAGCGGCACTTCGAGCACACGTACATTGCCCTTCCGGGCAAGCGCCGGCAGCGCGGTTTCGTCGATGTGCGGCGCGATCACGACTTCGGCGAATTGCCGGGCGACGGCCTCGGCAGTTGCCGCATCGAGCGCGTGGTTGAAAGCGATGATGCCGCCAAAAGCCGAGGTCGGATCGGTCGCGAACGCGCGCTGGTAAGCGGCGAGGGAGTCCGCGCCGATCGCGACGCCGCACGGATTGGCATGTTTGATGATTACGCAAGCCGGCGCATCGAAGGTCTTCACGCATTCCCACGCGGCGTCGGCGTCGGCGATGTTGTTGTACGACAGCTCCTTGCCTTGCAACTGGCGATAATTGCTCAGGCTGCCCGGCGCAGGCGCCAAGTCGCGATAGAACGCCGCGTGCTGGTGCGGATTCTCGCCGTAACGCAGGTCCTGGATTTTTTCGAAGGTCAGATTCAGGCGTTGCGGGAAGCGCGTGCGCTGGTCGTTGTCGTCGAGGGCGGTCAGGTAATTGCTGATCGCGCCATCGTAGGCGGCGGTGTGCGAGAAGGCTTTTTTGGCCAGCGCGAAACGAGTCTGCAAAGCCAGCGAGCCGCCGGCGCGCTGCATTTCGCCAACGAGCGCGCCGTAATCGGCGGGGTCGGTCACGACCGCGACATGCTGATAATTTTTGGCCGCCGCGCGCAGCATCGTTGGACCGCCAATGTCGATGTTCTCGATCGCCTCGGCAAGCGGACAGTCGGCGCGGGCAACGGTTTGGCTGAACGGATAGAGGTTGACGACGACGAGATCGATGGTCGAGATGCCGGCCCGGTCGAGCGCCGCCATGTGTTCGGCCAGTTCGCGCCGCGCGAGGATGCCGGCGTGGACCTTCGGATGCAGCGTCTTGACACGGCCGTCGAGCATTTCGGCAAAGCCCGTGTAATCGGCGATTTCGACGACTGGGATGCCGGCTTCATGCAGGGCTTTTGCGGTGCCCCCGGTCGACAGCAATTCGACGCCAGCGCCGTGCAGCACGCGGGCAAATTCGATGATGCCGGTTTTGTCGGAAACGCTGATGAGTGCGCGTTTGATGGACATGCGAGGGTAGGAATTCGGATTGAGGATTGAGTGAGGAGTAAGGATTGAGGGAAGGCCTAAATCGGGGGTTGCTTCACCCCCAATCCTAATAGCTCATCCTCAATCCTATCCTTTAATCCCATGCGCTTTTATTTTCTTGCGCAGCGTATTGCGGTTGATGCCGAGGAGTTCGGCGGCCTGCGTCTGATTGCCCTCGACTTTTTGCAGGATCACTTCGATCAGCGGCTTTTCGACACAGTTGATCACCATCTCGTACAGCGCACCCGGCTTTTCGCCTTCGAGATCGCGTAAATAACTGTCCACCGCAGCGCGCACGCAACGCGCGATTTCGCTTTCCCTGATCACGCCGCCAGCGCCTCCAGATAGCTCAGACGCGGTCCGTGTTGGCCCAGTTCGCCGAAGAAATCTTCGATCGCGGAGATTTGTTCCTCGGTGCTTTGCAGCTGATTCATCGCATGGCGAAACGCGGCCGATGCGGTCAGGCCTTTCGTGTACCACGAGATATGTTTGCGCGCGATGCGCAAGCCGGAATATTCGCCGTAGAACGCATAGAGATCATGCATATGGGCGAGCAGCACGCGGTGAATTTCCGCGACCTCTGGCGGCGGCAGATGCTTGCCGGTCGCGAGAAAATAGCTGATTTCGCGGAACAGCCACGGACGCCCCTGGGCGGCGCGGCCAAGCATGACCGCATCGGCTTTCGTGTAGCGCAGGACGTCACGCGCTTTCTCCGGCGTCGTGATGTCGCCGTTGGCGATCACCGGGATTTTTACCGCGGCTTTGACCGCCGCGATCGTTTCATATTCGGCTTCACCGGTGTAGGCGCAGGCGCGCGTGCGGCCGTGAATGGCGAGCGCCTGTATGCCCGCGCTTTCGGCAAGCCGGGCGACGCGCAAAGCGTTCTTGTGCTGCTTGTCCCAGCCGGTACGGATTTTCAAGGTGACCGGCGCCCCGCGCGTCGCAGCCGCGCCGACCACGGCGTCGAGGATGCGCGCGACCAGCGGCTCATCTTGCAGCAATGCCGAGCCGGCCATCACGTTGCAGATTTTCTTGGCCGGACAGCCCATGTTGATATCGATGATCTGCGCGCCCTGATCGACGTTGTATTTCGCAGCCTCGGCGAGCATTTTCGGATCGGCGCCGGCGATCTGCACCGAAATCGGATCGACTTCGCCATCGTGATTCGCGCGCCGCATGGTCTTTTCCGAGCCCCACAACAGCGAGTTGCTCGCGACCATTTCGGATACCGCCATGCCGGCCCCCATCGTCTTGCACAGTTGCCGGAACGGGCGATCGGTCACCCCGGCCATGGGCGCGACAATGAGATTATTTTTTAACGCGAAAGGGCCTACTTGCATTGCGGGTAGCCGGGGGGGGCGTTTTCGAAACGGTCCTTGAATACGATGTGTCTGACTGGCTTATGAACCCCCGCGAGCTTTCTCGAAACGCAACGAAAACGGGGTCAATTAGAGGCTTTGAGAAGTCTTGCAGGGAAGCCCGCATTGTAATCGCAATCGCGGCGCCAAGGAAACGCAGTCCACACTACTAACGGGCCTAATTGAGACACTACCCGGCGCGGCACGCGGCAACGACCGGCGTTCTGCATTGAATAACCCGCGCTGCCGAAAATCATGCGCTGCCGAAAATCATGCGCCGCATCAGGAAGCGTTTTGCCGCCGGCAGGCAGTCGAGCGCGGAGAGTCCGGCGCCGCGTACGAGGCCTAGCAAAGCCGATTCGTTGGAGAATAAACGCACGAGCGCATCGGTGAAAACGATTCCGCCACGCCGGTCGGAATCGCGCTGCCTGCGATAGGCGTTCAACAGTTTGTCGCTGCCGGCGTCGGCTGCGGGATCAGCGTTCAATTCCTGCGCGAGCGCCCAGGCATCGCGCAGGCCGAGATTGAAACCCTGGCCTGCGACCGGATGCAGGGTCTGAGCGGCGTTGCCGATCAGCACCTGACGTCCTGCCGCGGTCGGCGAAACATGACGCAGACGCAGCGGATAGCTGGCGCGATGTGTGGCGGCGGTGAAACTACCGAGGCGATCGCCGAAATGCGCGCCGAGCGCTTGCACAAAACGCGGCTCGTCGAGTTCCATCAATTCTGCCGCGTGCGCGGGCGTCGTTGTCCATACCAACGCCATACGTAAACCGAAAGGCAGCAGCGCAATCGGCCCGTCCGCGGCGAAGCGCTCATACGCGACATTGCGGTGCGGGCGCTCGGTCGTAACCTGTGCGACCACTGCCGACTGATGATAATCGCGCACGGTGGCGATCGACGCATTGCTGGTCGCGCCGCCATCGGCGAACACCACGAGGGAGGCCGTCACATGCGATTCTTGGCCGCTCGCGCCGGCGGCATATTCCACGGTAGTGAAGTCTTTTTCGAGCCGGCATGCGGTCACGGATACGCCGGTCAGATGTTTGAAGTTTTGCCCGGCCGCTTGCGATGGGTTTGACGTAATCAGCGCGTCACGCATCGCCGTTTGCAAACTCGAGTAATCGCTGACGTAACCGAGCGCCGGCAGACGCATTTCCTCGGCGGCCAGCCGCGTCCTCCCGAAGCGCCCGCGCTGCGACACATGAATCGCGGCAATCGGCGTCACACGTTCCAGCGACGCCCAGACGCCGAGCTTTTCGAGTATCAGGCGGCTGCCATAGGACAGCGCGAGGATGCGCGCATCGTTGGCCGAGCCTAGGCTCGCATCGAGCAACAGAACGCACCGGCCGCGGCCGCCACTACCCCGCATCGCAAGAGCGAGCGCCAAGCCGACCGGGCCGCCGCCGACGATGACGACGTCGTAACGTGTATCGGATTGTGAATCGGGGATGGAAGCGCTTTTCGTCATCGAAGCTTAAACGCCCGCGCCGGAACCGCGATGCGTGCGGTTTGCATTCTTAGGTACGCGCTCAGCGCGTTCGCGCATCAATGTCTCTATCTCATCGATCGCTTTCGGCGCATCCGCCGTCAGCACTTCGCGACCCTGATCCGTCACCAGCACATCGTCTTCGATGCGGATGCCGATGTTCCAGAATGGCTCGGGCACTTTATCGTCCGGCCGGATGTAGCAGCCGGGTTCGACCGTCATCGCCATGCCTGGCTTGAGCTCGCGCCATTCACCGTCGCGCTTGTAATCGCCGGCGTCGTGCACGTCGAGGCCCAGCCAGTGGCCGGTCCGGTGCATGTAAAACTTTTTGTAGGCTTCCGATTCGATCGCGGCATCGACACTGCCGTCGATCAGCTTGAAATCGATCATGCCTTGCGTCAGAACGCGGACTGCCGCGTCATGCGGCGCCACCCAGTTGCTGCCCGGTTTGATCGCGGCTATCGCTGCTGCTTGCGCCG
This sequence comes from Burkholderiales bacterium, assembly GCA_014379915.1. Lineage (GTDB taxonomy): Bacteria > Pseudomonadota > Gammaproteobacteria > Burkholderiales > JACMKV01 > JACMKV01. The sequence continues at coordinate 4,255 of JACMKV010000405.1, read as the reverse complement.
CCAGCACGAGCTGATAAACGTCCTTTTGCACCGTGCTGAATTTGCCATTCGCCGGAAACGTGCGCGTGATATCGGCGGCGTAACCATCGAGCTCGCAACCGGCGTCGATCAGCACCAGATCGCCGTCCTTCAGCCACGCGTCGTTTTGCACGTAATGCAGCACGCAGGCGTTCGCACCCGCGGCGACGATCGACGTATAAGCCGGCCCCTGCGCGCCGTGGCGGCGAAATTCATGCAGCAGCTCGGCCTCGATTTCATATTCGGCGAGGCCCGGCTTCGCCATGCGCATCGCCCGCTGATGCGCGCCAGCGGTTATCTGCGCGGCGCGGCGCATGACGGCGATTTCGCCGGCGCTTTTGATCAGCCGCATGTCGTCGAGCAGCACGCGCACGTCGGAGAGTTGGTTCGGCGCGGCAACACCGCTGCGCGCCCGTTGCCTGACTTTGTTCAGCCAGCCGACGATGCGCGTGTCCCATGCCGGGTCGGCGCCGATCGCGAAGAACAGCGTCGGTTGATCTGCCAGCAAATCCGGCATCGTCTCGTCGAGCTTGGCGAGCGAATGGCAAACATCGAAGCCGAATGTCTGCTGCGCGCCTTCCGGGCCGTAGCGAAAGCCGTCCCAGATCTCGCGCTCGATGTCCTTGTCGCGGCAAAACACGATGCTGCTCGGCTGCGCACCGGCGATCAGCACGAGTACCGCATCGGGCTCGGTAAAGCCGGTCAGATAATAAAAATAGCTGTCGAAGCGGTATGGATAATGCGAATCGCGATTGCGCGCGCGTTCGGGCGAAGTGGGAATGATGGCGACGCCGCGCTGCATCAGCGCGGCCAGACGGCGGCGTCGTTCAGAGTAAATCGTAGCGTTCATTGCAGGATTATAAAGTGCCGAAGGCTGACGCTGGCGCTGATGGCCGCCGCATCAAGCCGGCGCCGTATCACGTGGTTGTCTCGCGCAAGGCGCGATCGAGCTCGGCCAGCCGCTCGGGCGTGCCGATGTCGCGCCACAGTCCGCGATAATGTTCACCGCTGACTTTGCCGGCCACCATCGCGTCGCGCAGCAGCGGCGCGAGTGGATGCTTTGCGCCGCGTGCAATTCGGGCGAACAGCGACGGCCGATAAATGCCGATGCCGCTGAACGTGAGTTTGGCGCTGGCGCTCTCAGCAGTATCCGCGTAGACACGGTCATCGATCAGCGCGAAGTCGCCGTGCCGGTGATGCTCTGGGTTATCGACCAGCACGACGTGGGCAAGCTCAAGTCGCGGCAGTTGCTGCATCATCTGAATGCGCGCAGCCAATCGCGTCAAGTCGAATTCGCAGTAGATATCGCCGTTGATGACGACAAACGGCGCGTCGCCGAGCAGCGGCAGGGCGTAGGCGATGCCGCCGGCGGTTTCCAGCGCCTGACCCTCGGCGGAATAAATCAGGTTGACGCCGAATGCAGCGCCATCACCGAGCGCCTGCTCGATCAGATGGCCAAGATGCGCGTGGTTGACGACGATGTCGCTAAAGCCGGCGCGCGCGAGGCGCTCGATATGCCAGACGATCAAGGGTTTGCCGCCGACTGCGAGCAGCGGCTTCGGCTTGTGATCGGTCAGCGGACGCATGCGTTCGCCGCGGCCGGCGGCGAGAATCATGGCTTTCATCGAGGCGGGAAACAGATCAGAAAGATGATAAGCGCGGCGATGCTCAAAGCGGTTCTTACCCCATGCAGCGCATTCCATTTTTGCAACAGGCGGCGCGCTTCGCCGGCATCGAGATCGGGCGCCAACAGCCGCCGGTTGGTCGGCATGATGACCAGAAACGTGAACGGAACGACGGCGCCCAGCAGGACTGCGCCGATCAGCCACCAATAGCTTGCCCCGGCGCGCCAGGCGATCAGTGCGGAAATCAGGCCGATGATGGCTAATGGCGCCTGCATCCACGTGGCCCGCTGATAGCTTGGCGCCCACTGCGCCACCGCGGCTGCAATGCCGCAAGAAACACGCGCCGGATGTTCAACGAGATTGATGTAGAGCGCCGCGCCCGCGAACAGCGCGCAAGTGAGAGTCGCGAGGAACTGAAAAATTTCCAACTAGCAAAGCGCCGGTTCAGTTCAGCACGGCATTGGTGTAAACATCCTGCACATCGTCGAGGCTCTCCAGCGCGTCGAGCAGCTTTTGCATGCGTACCGCGTCATCGCCGTTCAAGATGGTTTCATTCGACGGCTTCATCGTGACCTCGGCAAGCTCGGGCTTCAGTTTCGCCTTTTCGAGAGTTTCCTTGACGGCGATGAAATCGTGGGGCGTGGTGATCACTTCGACGCTGCCGTCTTCATGGGTGATAACGTCGTCGGCGCCGGCTTCGAGCGCGGCTTCCATGACCTTATCCTCGTTGGTGCCCGGTGCGAAGATCAACTGCCCGCAATGCTTGAACAGGAACGCGACCGAGCCATCGGTACCGAGGCTGCCGCCATATTTCGTGAACGCATGGCGCACGTCGGCGACAGTGCGCACGCGATTGTCGGTCATGCAATCGACGATCAACGCGGCGCCGGCAATGCCGTAGCCTTCGTAGCGGACTTCTTCGTAATTCACGCCTTCGAGCTCGCCGGCGCCGCGCTTGATCGCGCGCTCGACGTTGTCTTTCGGCATGTTTTGCTCATACGCTTTATCGATCGCCAGCCGCAAGCGCGGATTCAAGCCAGAATCGCTGCCGCCAAGCCGCGACGAAACCGTTATTTCCTTGATCAGGCGCGTGAAGATTTTGCCGCGCCTGGCGTCGGTCGCGGCTTTTTTGTGTTTGATATTCGCCCACTTGCTATGGCCAGCCATGCGTCCATCCCGAACGTTATTAAGCTCCTAATGTTACCATTTAGAGGTCCACCCCGCCGACAGCCGCGCGGCGCTTCCTTATCACGGAGCCTCCGATGCCTGAACCTTTATTGATCGCAAAGAAGGATCAAACCGAACTGTGTCTGCTGCCCGCGCTGGCCAACCGGCACGGTCTGATTGCCGGCGCAACCGGGACCGGCAAAACGATCACGCTGCAGACGCTTGCGCAAGGTTTTTCGAACATCGGCGTGCCGGTATTTCTGGCTGACGTCAAAGGCGATCTCGGCGGCATGGCGTTCGCCGGCGGCGAACACGCAAAAATCAACGAGCGCATCGATCAGCTCGAACTCAAGGATTTCAAGTTCGCCGGCTGCCCGGTGACGTTCTGGGATGTATTCGGCGAACTCGGCCATCCGGTGCGCGCGACGGTTTCCGACATGGGGCCGCTACTGCTGAGCCGGTTGCTGAATCTCAACGATACCCAGCAAGGTGTTTTGACGCTCGCATTCAAGGTTGCCGACGATAACGGCTTGCTGCTGCTCGATCTCAAGGATTTGCGCGCGCTGTTGCAGCACGTCGGTGATAACGCAAAAAACTTCACCACACAATATGGCAATATTTCGGCCGCCAGCATCGGCGCGATCCAGCGCGGCGTGCTCGGGATCGAAGCGCAGGGCGGTGAGAAGGTGTTCGGCGAGCCCGCGCTCGATATCAACGATCTGATGCAGAGTTCTGATGGCCGCGGCATGGTTAATATTCTGGCCGCCGAAAAGCTGTATCACTCGCCCAAAGTCTACGCGACCATGCTGCTGTGGCTGCTGTCCGAATTGTTCGAGCATCTACCGGAAGTCGGCGATCTGGACAAGCCCAGGCTCGTATTCATTTTCGACGAAGCACATCTGCTGTTTACCGATGCGCCGCCGGCGCTGCTGGAAAAGATCGAGCAGGTCGTGCGCTTGATACGTTCGAAAGGCGTCGGCGTTTATTTCGTCACGCAAAATCCGCTCGATGTGCCCGACAAAGTACTCGCGCAGCTCGGCAATCGGGTTCAGCACGCGTTGCGCGCGTTTACGCCGCGTGATCAAAAAGCCGTAAAAACCGCGGCGACGACCTTGCGCGCCAATCCCAGGCTCGACACCGAAAAAGCCATCACCGAACTCGGCGTCGGCGAAGCGCTGGTGTCGTTTCTCGACGAGAAAGGCAGGCCGGCAATCGTCGAGCGCGCGTTTGTCGTGCCACCACCCAGCCGCATCGGCCCGGCAACCGCTGCCGAGCGCAAGCAGGTCATAAGCGATTCGGTGCTCAGCGGTCACTACGAAAAAATCGAAGACCGCGAGTCGGCCTACGAAATGCTCAAGGAGCGCGCGGCAGCGGCGACGAAAGCGGCCGAGGCGCCGAAAGTCGAGGAGGAATCCGGCGGCGGTCTGTTCGGCAGCGTCCTCGGT
>JACMKV010000404.1 GCA_014379915.1 Burkholderiales bacterium | reverse complement strand
GTGCGCGCGCAGGTGGCGCGCAGCCTCGCCGCCAATGCGACCTTCGCCAATCCGCACACCCGCGCCGAACTGGCGGAAGAGATGAAGCTGCTCTTCGTCACGCTGCACGCCGGCTGGCAGTCGGCACGGCGCGAGGGTAATCTCAAGCCCTACGCCGACGGTGTCGCGCGCATGTTCCAGCAGTTCACGGGGAACGACCTGCGCGCGATGCGGTTGACCGAGCGAGGGTTTGTACGGGGATGAACCTGATGCAGTCGATCAAGCTGCGCTGCGCCCTTGTGCTTGGCTTTCTGGCCGCACCAGCGGGGGTCGCGGCCCAGTGCATCGAATGCACCCAGAACACGCAAGCCGCTTACCTCGGCGCGGTGACTCGTTCGAACGCGATGAACAAGGCCTATGGCTCGCGCCAGCAGGCCGCAAAGTCCCGCAGCAATTCATACAGCGTTGCCTCCCCGACCGCATTTTCGGCAAGGAGCTTCACGCCGCCCAACCGCGAAGGTGCGTCGATCCGGTTCTCGTATCAACCGTCGCCGGCGGTGCGTCGCGAGGCGCAGGCGGCGCTGCTGCAGCGGCTGCAGTCGAACAACCCTGATGCCGCGCGTGCGCTCGGCGAGCAGTTGCGCAGCAATGATTTCAGCAAGATCTACAGCGGCCTGACCAGCCCCTTCGGCCTGCGCGACGACGATGCCGCCGACGTGCTGGCGGCCTATACGGCGCTCGGTTACCTGATCGCCACCGGTGCGCCCGACCCCTCGCCCGCGGCGGTGCGATCGCTGCGCAACCAGATCGCCCCCAAGCTCGCGGCGAATGCCCAACTCAATGCGCCCGGCGCCCGCGCCTCGCTTGCCGAAGAACTCAAACTGTTGTTCGTGACATTGCACGCCGGCTGGCAGGGCGCGCGGCGCGATGGCAGCTTGCGGCAGTACAGCGACGCCACCGCGCAGGTGTTCAAGGGCCAGGGCACCGACATGCGGGCGCTGCGACTGACCAACGCCGGTTTCGTGGCGCGGTGAGTGCGGGCCATAGAAGCACGAAAATTCTGATCTGATACATCGCTCTTGCGGGCGAGTTGGGTGTCAACGGCGGCGCCGCGGCGAACGATTTCTTCATGGCCGGCACGTCGCCGACGGAGTATGATCAGACCCAGTCTGCTTACGTGCAGCAGCATGTCGCCAATGTTTCGCCCGTCGATCAGCGTGCGCTGCATCAGAGCCGATCGTGCTGAGGAAAGCGCGGCGGCACGGCCGGAGGGCTCGTTCGGCGCTCTCCCTCTTTTATTGGAGGCTGATAATGCTGGGTAAACTTGGCGCGATAATCTTGCTGCTCGCTCCTGCCTCGCTACCAGCTCAAATGTATTTCAACCTCGCGCCGACTCAAGCGATGTCGAATCTTGCAAACCAGTCACTAGTACAGCAGTCAGCGCTCGCACGGGCGCGAGCGAGACGATCAACGCCTGCGATGCGGAGTAACCCGGCTTCGGAGGCCGCGTTTCAACGGAACTCTGGACGCTCGGCGGAAATCGACTCTCAAATCTTGCAAACATTCAGTTACGTATCGACGGCTGCTACAAGAGAAGCCGCTTTGACCGGGTATATTTCTCGGGCAGCGAAAGCGAACCC
>JACMKV010000010.1 GCA_014379915.1 Burkholderiales bacterium | reverse complement strand
GGCGATCTTGTCGATGGCGCAAGAGCACTTGTGGACCAGCTCGTAGCCGCCTTTGTCGTACTGCTGCATGCAGGCAAGGACCCATTCGACACGATCGACAGTTGGATAGCCCTGATGGGCGAAAGCGGATGCCGGCAGCATAACCGCAAGAAATAACACTATTTCTTTCATGAAAGCTCCTCGTTGGTGGCAGGACTGCTCTGACAGTAATTTTTTGTTAAAATCCGAAAAATTGTTTGCCACCCTGAAAAATAATAACCGAGATCGCCAGTATGCCCACCACGTCCTCGTACGTAGCGATACCTTTCGGCTGGTGCAAGGAGCCGAAACAAGCTGCATTGACTTGGGGATTGGGTATCCGGGTATTGGAATCGGGGATCGGGGACCGGGGACCAACGGTCAGGCGGTTCGGGTCAATGGGAGCGGAGATCAAGAGCTTTGCTAAAACTGGCAACCGCAGTCTTCTATCCCAATATAAAATCCCTGCCTCCCTATCCCCGATTCCCCCTATTCCCTGACCCTTGCCCCACATCCTGTTTCTGACCGGCAAGCTCGCCGAGAAGAGCTTGCATAAGGTATTGGCCGGCATGCAGCCGACCGAATTCAGCTACGCCGTGCAGCAGATCGGCATCAACGTCGCCGGGCTGATGACGGCCGACCTGATCGCGCGCCGTGTGTCCGATGCGATGAATGCTGATCGCATCGTCGTGCCCGGCCGCTGCCGTGGCGATCTCGATCAGCTTGCGGCGCGCTATGGTGTTCCGGTCATGCGCGGGCCCGAGGAATTGAAGGATCTTCCCGAATTTTTCGGGCATGCCGGCAAGCCCGTCGATCTGTCGCGGCACGATGTGCTGATCTTCACCGAAATCGTCGATGCGCCGCATATCGATATCGCTGCGATCCTGCGACGTGCCGCAACATATCGCGACGATGGCGCAGATATCATCGATCTGGGCTGCCTGCCCGACACGCCCTTTCCGCATCTCGAAGACGCGGTTCGCGCGCTGCACGAAGCCGGTCACCGCGTCAGCGTCGATTCGATCGATGCCCAGGAATTGTTGCGGGGCGGCCGCGCCGGCGCCGATTATCTGTTGAGCTTGAAGGAGGACACGTTATGGATCGCCGATGAAGCCGCATCGGTTCCGGTGCTGATTCCGTCGCAGCCGCACGACGTCGAATCGCTGGCGCGCGCCATCGACTACATGGAACAACGCGGTCGCACTTATTTTGCCGACGCGATTCTCGATCCGATTCATTTCGGCTTTACCGATTCGATCGTCCGCTACGCCGAATTGCGCAAGCGGTTTGCGCGCGCGCCGATCATGATGGGCATCGGCAACCTGACCGAATTGACCGACGCGGATACCGGCGGCGTCAACGCGCTGCTGATGGGACTGATTTCCGAGTTGCATATCACTGCCGTGCTGACCACTGAGGTCAGCCCGCACGCGCGCAGCGTGGTGCGCGAAACCGATGCCGCGCGGCGCATGATGTTTGCGGCGCGCGAAGCCGACAGCCTGCCGCGCAATTTCTCGAACGATCTGCTCGCGCTGCATGCGCGCAAGCCGTTTCCCGATACGCCCGAGGAAATCGCTGAAATCGCCGCTGCGATCAAGGACCCGAGCTTTCGCGTCCAGGTCAGCCGCAATGGCATCCACGTTTATAATCGCGATGGTCTGCACTGCGAAACCGATCCTTTTCAGCTGTTTACGCATCTGAAACTTGAAAACGACGGCGCGCACGCGTTTTACATGGGCGTTGAACTGGCGCGCGCGCAGATCGCATTTCAGCTCGGCAAGCGCTACGCGCAGGATCAGGAACTCGACTGGGGCGCGGCTAGCAAGCGACCGGCCGACGACGTCAGCGGCGGGTATCACACCGCCGGCGCCACGCTCGTCGCCAGAAAGCCGACGGACAAGTCATGATGCCGGCATATCCGCGGCCCGTTCCGGTCGCCGGCGATCCGGAAAACCGGGCGCTATGAAAGCAGACAACCCGAAAACAACGCCGATATGATTCGCGAAACCATTGTCACCACCGTCAGCCCCGGCGGCAAACCGCATATCGCGCCGATCGGCATCCACCGCCGCGGCGAGCTTTACATCATCGCACCGTTTCGCCCGTCGACAACGCTGACCAACATCGAAACCGGCAAATGCGCGGTAATCAACTGCACCGATGACGTACGCATATTCGCCGGCTGCCTGACCGGCCGCTACGAATGGCCGACGCAAGCTGCCGAGCGGATTAACGGCGTTCGGCTTGCCGGCGCCCTGGCGCATATCGAAGTCAGGCTCGAATCCACTGAAGCCGACGAACTGCGCCCGCGCCTCATCTGCCGCGCCGTGTATCAAGCGAACCATGCGCCGTTTCAGGGCTTCAATCGGGCGCAGGCGGCGGTGATCGAAGCAGCGATTCTGGTCAGCCGTTTGAACATGCTGCCGCCGGAGAAAATCGAGTCGGAAATAACTTACCTGCGCGTCGCCGTAGACAAGACAGCCGGCGATGCGGAACGCGAAGCGTGGGGCTGGCTGATGGAAAAACTGGATGCCCATCGCGCCCAGCATCCTGATACCGGAGAACTTGCATGAAAGCTTTGGCCCAGACCAGCGTATTCGCCAGCGTACTCGCCAGCGTGCTATCGATGGCCGAGGCAAAAACGGCGCTCGCCGCAGGTGTCGATATTATCGATCTCAAAAATCCCGCCACGGGCGCGCTAGGCGCGCTACCGCTTTCGGACATCGCCGCTATCGTCCGCATGATCGGCGGGCGCCGCCCGGTCAGCGCGACAATCGGCGATTTGCCGATGCAAGCCGGGTTAATTTGCGAAGCAGTCGAGCGCACCGCGGCGGCCGGCGTCGATTTCATCAAGATCGGCCTGTTCGATAATGGCGATGCACGCGATTGCCTCAACGCGCTGCGACCTTTGGCGCGGTGCGGACAACTCGTCGCCGTGTTGTTCGCCGACCGCGATCTCGACTGGGATCTGATCGACTATGCCGCAGCCAGCGGCTTTGCCGGCGTCATGCTCGACACCGCCGACAAATCCAGCGGCGGTTTGCGCAGTCATTTGAGTGCACTGGCGCTTGGCGAGTTTGTGCGCAACGCTCGGGCACACGGCATGTTTATCGGCTTGGCGGGGAAACTGCAGCTCGCCGACATCCCGTTCCTGTTGCCGTTGGCGCCCGATTATCTGGGCTTCCGCGGCGCACTCTGCGCTGGCTTTGAGCGAGCCGCCGCGATCGACGAAAATGCCATACGCGACGTGCTGCTTGCCGCGGGTAGATCGAAAGCTGACGCGCCCTCCGAATGCGCAGCGCATAGCCATCGCGTCTGCGCCGGCTGAGCCCGGACGAGCCGCGAGCTGCAGCGCGAACCGCGGCCGCACCCGAGGAGGCGCGGGATTCACGATAGGCGGGCGCGAAGTTTTGCGCTTATACTGGAAACCCGCTGCGTAGAACGCTTGTGAATCTAAAGCCTTGGCGGAAGTCCGAGGACTCAGATTGTCCAAATTCTTTAGCGTCGTCACAGGACTGCTACCATCCGCCTTGGCAAGCTCCATGCGCCTCGGCGAAATACTCGATCGCTCGTCAAACGAGATTTACGTCTTCGATGCCGAAACGCTGGCGTTCGTCCACGTCAATCAAGGCGCGCTGCGCAATCTGCAGTACACGCTGGACGAGATCCATGCGTTATCACCGCTCGACATCAAGTCGATCAGCCGGGAAGAATTCAGTGCGCTGGTTGCGCCGCTGCAGCGCGGCGAACTCGAGCAGCTCGTTATCGAAGAGCGCCACACCCGCAAGGACGGCACCAGCTACCCGGTCGAGGTTCACCTGCAATTGTCGCGCGGCGAAGCACGGCCGGTGTGCATCGCGATCACCATCGACATCAGCGTACGCAAAGCCGCCGAAGCCGCGCTTCGACAAAATGAGGAAGCGCGGCTTTCCGCTGCCGCCGAATCCAGCCTCGACGCATTTTTTATGCTTGGTGCCGAGCGCGACAGCAAGGGCGAAATCACGGATTTTCGCTACACCTATGTCAACATGCGCGGCGCCAAGCTGCTCTCGCGCTCCAGGGAAAACATCGTCGGCAGCCGGCTCTCGGCTATGGCGCCGGGCAGGTCGAGCGGCAATTTCTTCGAGAAATATGTGCGCGTCACCGAAACCCGCAGGCCGCTGCAGGAAGAGCTGTCGTCGACCTTGTCCGGGACGACCGCGACGTGGCTGCGTTATCAGGTCGTACCGCTGGGCGGCGGCGTTGCGGTAACCGCGAGCGACGTTACGTATCGCAAGCAGGCCGAGCTGGCGCTGCAAGCGTCCGAGCAGCGGCTGCGCATGATCGCCGATAACATCCCGGCCTTGATCGCGTATGTCGATACCGAAGAGCGCTATCGGTTTTACAACCAGACCTACGAAGAATGGGTCAGCATCGGCGTCATGGAAATGCTCGGCTGTACGATGCGGGAAGTGCTCGGCGACGAACCTTACGAAGGTGTGAAATCGTTTATCGACGCCGCGCTGGCCGGCGAGCGCGTGTCGTTCGAGCGCGATATCGAAAAAGACGGCGTGCGCCGTTACGTGCAGAGTACCTACGTCCCGCATTTCAGCAATGCCGGCCAGGTGCTCGGCTTCTATATGCTGGTCAACGATCTGACCGATCACCGGCAGGCCGAGGAAGCGCTGTTCAAGGAAAAGGAGCTCGCCCAGGTCACGCTTGAGTCGATCGGCGACGCCGTGATCACGACCGACGCCCGCGGCAGCATCAGTTATCTGAACCCGGTCGCCGAACGCTTGACCGGCTGGAGTCAGGACGAGGCCTTCGGCTTGCCGCTCGAACAGGTTTTTCGCGTCGTCGATCAGGCGAGCCAGGAGCCGCTGGAAAATCCGGTCGCCAAAGTTTTGCGCAATGGCGCCCCGGTGCAATCGGCCGGACACAACCTGCTGCTGTCGCGCGACGGCTCGAAATATTCGATCGAGGATTCGGCGGCGCCGATCCGAACCCGGGAAGGCGGCGATGCCGGCGTCGTACTGGTGTTTCACGACGTCACGCGCGCACGCGAAATGGCCGACCAGATTTCCCACCAGGCGACCCACGACGCATTGACCGATCTCTTGAACCGGCGCGGCTTCGAACACGCGTCGGAGGCGCTGCTGCACAACGCCAAAATCAGCGGCACGCATCACGCCCTGCTCTACATCGATCTCGATCAGTTCAAGGTAGTCAACGATACCAGCGGTCATCTCGCCGGTGACGAGCTGCTGCGTCAACTGGCGAGTCTCTTGATGAGCAAGATGCGCCGCTCCGACACGCTGGCGCGGCTCGGCGGCGATGAGTTCGGCGTGCTGCTCGAAGATTGTCCGCTCGAGCAGGCGCGGCGCATTGCCGAGCTGCTGATCGAGGCGATCCGGGATTTTCGCTTCACCTGGGGCAAGAAGCTGTTCACGGTCGGCGCTTCCGCCGGGCTGGTGGCGATCACCGAGCACAGCGAAAGCATGAAAGCACTGCTGTCAGCGGCCGATACCGCGTGCTTCATGGCCAAGGACAACGGCCGCAACCGCGTGCAGCTGTTCACGCCCGACGACGCCGAAATCCGACATCGTCACGGCGAAATGGACTGGCTGTCGCGCATCACCGCCGGCCTCGAAGAAAACCGTTTCTTTCTGTATTACCAGGGCATCGTGCCGATCAGCAAAACGGCGCACTCGCGCGGCGAGCACTACGAACTGCTGCTGCGCCTGCAGGACGAAAACGGCAACGTCGTGCTGCCGATGGCGTTCATTCCGGCAGCCGAGCGCTACAACCTGATGCCGGAGATCGATCGCTGGGTGATACGCACGCTATTCGCGAGCCACGGCGCGCATTATCGGGAAATGCACCGGCGCGCGCCCGGCGAATGCCTGTACGCAATCAACCTGTCGGGAACCAGCATTTCCGATTTGCACTTTCTCGAATTCGTCATCGATCAGTTCGAGAGCACCGGCACGCCGCCGCAGGCGATCTGTTTCGAAATCACCGAGACCGCGGCGATCGCCAACCTGAATCGTGCGAACGAATTCATGCTGACCTTGAAACAGATGGGATGCCACTTTTCGCTCGACGATTTCGGCAGCGGCTTGTCTTCGTTCGGTTATCTTAAAAACCTGCCGGTGGACTACATCAAAATCGACGGCGGCTTCGTCAAGGATATCGCCGACGATGCCGTCGATCATGCGATGGTTGAAGCGATCATGCGCATCGCGCGCGTGATGGACATCAAGACCATCGCCGAGTTCGTGGAAAATGGCCGGATCCTGGCCAAGCTGCGCGAAATCGGCGTCGACTACGCGCAAGGCTTTGATGTTCACGTCCCCGAACCCCTGATCGACCTGTCACACGCACTGCCGCGGCGCAGCGTGGCTTCCGAACGAGCCTAGTCCGATAATTACAAGACGTCGGGTGCTCGCGTAACGAGCGGCTTTCTGCTGGCCGCATCAGCCATAGCGGCCTCTGCTCGTAATGCGCATGTTCTCCCAGTCGAAATAGCGTCATCATGATCTCCGGCT
>JACMKV010000403.1 GCA_014379915.1 Burkholderiales bacterium | reverse complement strand
TCTGCCCGAAATGCAGGCGAAAGCGAGCACGCTCGACACGACGAAGATACTGAACATGGTGCGGCAGGGCTGACGGAATACGGGTCGCTCTTCTTTCGCCGTACTCCTTACGACCTCGCTTCAGCAGCTCGAAATCGCTTTCGTGCTCGTTAGATAAACGACCCCTCACACTTCAACCATAACCTGAATCCGACCGAGACCGACAATGCCCTATATCAATATCAAGATTACCGATGAAGGCGTCACCAAGGCGCAAAAAGCCAAACTGATCGACGGCGTCACCGCGCTCCTGCAGCGCGTGCTCAACAAGAATCCGGCGACGACGGTGGTTGTCATCGACGAGGTCAATACCGATAACTGGGGCATCGGCGGCGAGCAAGTGACGGAGCTTAGGAAGCGGCGCTCGTAACAGAAAGCGTCATGAATGAATGTCGGTTCCCAGTCCAGGCGGCGTGATGATTGTCCGGCTGAGTGAACCGTAGCGAAATCAATTTAATTGAAGACCGAAAAAGAAAAGATGCTGGCCGGGGAGTTGTACGATCCGCTCAATCCCCAGTTGGTTACCGAGCGGCGGCGGGCCCGCGATCTGTGCCATGCCCTGAACGCATCGCGCGAGGATCAACCGCTGCATCGCGCCGAGCTACTCCACGAGCTTTTCGGCGTGGAGATCGACGCGTGGATACAACCACCATTTTTCTGCGATTACGGGAGCAACATCTCGCTCGGCGAAAAGGTTTTCTTCAACTTCAACTGCGTGGTGCTCGATGTGATGCCGGTGCACATCGGCAGTCACGTGCTGTTCGGGCCGGCCGTACAGCTCTATACGGCGACGCATCCGCTTAGCGCCAGCGCAAGGCGCGAAGGCCTGGAAGCAGCAAGGCCGATCACGATTGCATCGGACGTATGGATCGGAGGCGGCGCGATCATCTGTCCCGGCGTGAGGATCGGCGCACGCACGGTGATCGGCGCCGGCAGCGTCGTGACGAAAGATCTGCCGGAGGACGTATTTGCCGCAGGCAATCCGTGTCGGATCATCCGGGCGATAAACAGTTAGCGGTGTAGAGTTTCGCTGTCCAGCTCCAGGGTTTCTGCGGCAAGAAATACTCTCGGTTACTGTGCATACGAAACTAGTTCAAGCACGAAAGCAGTTGCTGCGCTGCTGCGGGCGCGCGTTCTTTGGCGCCGTTGATCATGAAGATGAACACATCGCGCGGTTTGCTCCCTCCCCACTTGCTGGGGAGGGTCGGGGTGAGGAGGTGAAGCGGAGTCGTGTAAAACTCTGGGCTTGCGACTGCTACACCCCCTGAGCGTTTGGCATGCGACGAACGTGGAGCAGCGATGCTTGCGTTCTGTCCAATATCTTCGCCGACGCGCGGAAGGTCCGCCGGCTCGCCGCCCCCGGCCCAGATGCGGGCGCGATCGGCCCAGGTCGTCAGCGCGTCTTTGCTATAGCCCGTGTCGATCGACGCGTCGGAGAGCACCAGCCTCGCGTAAACGAAGCCCGAAGTCAGATCGGCCAAGGATGGGTATTCGTTCGAATCGGTGAACACGATCGCAGCGTGATAGCGGCGCGCGAGTGCTATGAAATCGACATGCGCGAAACTCGTGTGCCTGACTTCGAGGACATGACGCAGCCGGCGCCCGTCAATATCTGCCGGCAGCAGCGCGAGAAATTTCGCAAAATCTTCCGGCTCGAAACGCTTGGTCGGCGCGAATTGCCACAGGATCGGCCCGAGCTTGTCGCCCAGCTCGGTGAGCCCGCTCGTCATGAAACGTGCAATCGATTCGCCAGCCTCGGCCAGCACTTTGCGATTGGTCGCGTAGCGCGGCGCTTTCAGCGAAAAAACAAAATCGTTGGGCGTCTCATCACGCCACCTGGCGAAGCTCTCGGGTTTTTGCGTGCGGTAATAGGTGCCGTTGATCTCGATTGCCGTGACGTGCCGGCTCGCGTATTCGAGCTCGCGTTTTTGCGTCAAATCCGGCGGGTAGAACGTTTCGCGCCACGGATCAAACGTCCAGCCGCCGATGCCGACGCGGATTCGGCCTGATTTCGCCATCACAGACTCCTTTCAGAACCAGGTATTGAAACGATGACGTGCATCACCCCGTTTGTCACGCGCCCGCTGCTGCAGCAGCATTAGCAGCTGTCGAAAACGTAGCGAGCGCAGCTTCTTCAGTACAATTCAGCAAGAGCTGAAACAACAGATTGCCGCAAGTTTTGCATAACGCCGGTGCGATGACTTCATCCCATTTGCTGACCTGCCACCCGCTTCATCCAAGCCTGGCCGTACGCAGCATCGTCGTGCGCGTCACCATTGGGCGGAGCGCCAGGCTCGCGCTCAGCTTTGCGCTCGAGGGCGAGATTGCGCGGTTGCGCATTCCAGCCGCCCGAGCGCCGCAAATGACCGAAAAGCTCTGGCAACACACGTGCTTCGAGGCTTTCGTCGGCATGGCGGGTGAACTGGCGTATCACGAATTCAACTTCGCGCCGTCCGGGGAATGGATGACGTATGCTTTTCGCGATTATCGTGTTGTTGCGACGCTGCCGGATGCAAGTTTTTCGCCGGAAATTACCGTGCGCCGCGGCGCCGAAAAACTTGAGCTCGACGCCGTCGTTCATCTCGATCGACTATCGTTTCCGGCGGACGCGCAGCTACGCCTCGGGCTGTCCGCGGTGGTCGAGGACGATAAGGGCGCGTTGTCTTATTGGGCGCTTCAGCACCCGCCGGGCAAGCCCGATTTTCATCATTCCGCCGCCTTTACGATCGAGCTCTAGTGTCCTGAGTTGCTGATTAGCTACAGAAAAGATGCCGAGAATCGGCGACATACCGCGTTGCGAATTACGTTCCATGAGCTCGCCAGGTGTACAGGCGGTGGTTCGCGCCGCCTGTGGTTTGCACCTCTTGTGGCGCCGATTTCGACACTTTTCCTTGCCAGACCCAACGTTCACCCTGACTAATGCGCGAACCAGCAACTCAGGACACTCGCGAATAACATCAACCCTTTCAGGAGCATCGATTGAAGTTTGGAATGGATCGTTTGCTGGAAGAACCGGCGCTGCGCAAACCGCTCGCGGGTCGCCGCGTCGCGCTGTTGGCGCACCCGGCTTCGGTGACGACGGACCTCGTGCACTCACTCGATGCGCTCGCTGGCGTCGACGGCATCGA
>JACMKV010000402.1 GCA_014379915.1 Burkholderiales bacterium | reverse complement strand
TGTCGGCGATGCAGGATCTCGGTACCGATGACGATCAATGGGAGGCCAAATTGACCGTGTTACGCGAAATCGTCGAACATCACGTCGAAGAAGAAGAAACGGAAATGTTTCCGAAAGCCCGAAAAGTACTCGACGGCGATGAAGCCGAAGCTTTGGCCGAACGCGTCGAAGACGAAAAGCACATGTTGCTCGAGCGTTATTCGGAGCAAGTCGACTGATCAGGCTCAACCTTGCGGCGGGAACATGCCGGGCTAAGCCGATGTCATAGCTTTTGGTGGGCAAAGCGCTGCAACCAGTGGTGTTTCGCTCTGCTGATCGTGCATAATCTGTACTATCCCCAATAGCTCAATAGATACCACACACACCAAGGAGGAGATCATGGCAACAAGGCAAATCGATATCGAGGGAGTAGATCCCGTTGTAGCTTACGACTACGGCACGTCAAAAGAAAAGCTGGTACAGGATTTCAAAGTGGTGGTGGCAGATGCAGAGGAATTGCTGAAAGCCACCGCCAACCAGGCCAACGAAAAAGTGTCGGAAGCGCGTGTCAAGTTCGCCGAAAAGCTCGACCTTGCCAAGATCCGCCTGGCCGAGACGGAAACGCGTTTGCGCGGTAAAAGCGCCGAAGCGGCGCGCGCGACAGAGAGTTACGTGCAGGAAAATCCCTGGAAGGCATTAGGCGTGGCCGGAGGGCTGGGCTTCCTGCTCGGCTTGCTCGTGAATCGTCGTTAGGCGCAGCATGGAGGCGCCTGGCTTCCAATCTCAAGGGCTCGTCCACTCGCTAAAGAACCTCGGCAAGACCGGGGTTGCGATCCTGTACACCCGTCTACAGCTGGTCTCCAATGAAATCCAGGAGGAGAAGGGGCGTCTCATCGAGTTGATGGTATACGCAGTGGTGGGTGTATTTTGCGCGAGCTTTGGGGTATTGCTGCTGACGTTTTTTATCGTGGTCGCGTTCTGGGATACGAATCGGCTCGCGGTGCTTGCCGTAATGACGCTTCTTTATTTGTCCCTAGCCGCGGCCGCGATAATCGCTTTCCGCAACAAGCTGAAGGCCCACGCCGCCGTGTTTGCCGCAACGCTTACCGAGCTGAAAAAAGATCACATTAATTTAAGCGCTTGATGAGCCGCGAACTATCTCAGTTGCAGTTGCGACGCGAATGGCTGGTTGCTCAAGCCGATGTGCAACGTCATGAACTCGCTCTGATTGTTCACCAGTTGCATACGCCGATTTCAGTGGTGAACTACGGTGTCGGCATCGTCCGCGCCTTTCTTCGTTACCGTTTGCTCATCGCCGGTTTCGGGCTGATTCTCATTCGTTGGAATCGCAGGAAAGTCAGTAAGATGCCGCGCGGCCTGTGGTCTGCGTTTCTGCTGACCGTACCGCGCTATGCCTGGCTGATCAAGCAGGTAGCGGGACTCGCAACTCGAAAACCCGTGCCAAAAAACCGAGTACGCCGTGCCTGACGACAAAGCCGATGTCGAATCGCTGCGCGCGCGTTTGACCGAAATGGAGCTGACGCGTACGCAGATCAGCGAAGACTTGCTTGATCCCAATCATTCGAAGGAAGAGGTCAAGGGCCTGCTTGACCGCGGTACGTCGCTGGACGTCGAGATCGAAGCACTGGAAAACCGGATTCGGGCAATTGAATTTCCCGAAAGCGATTCCGGTCAGCCGATCAATCCCTGGAATGGCAACTAGCACCGCCTGAAAGGTCTGATTGAAATAAGGCCAAATCCTTAATGGAACGATGCCGCAGACGGGAGATGCGTAATTTGATTTCCTTCCCTTCCATTTATCTATTCGTCCGCGGGGCATTGATCGTCTCAAAACCCCTACACAATCGATTGCGGAACCCATTTGTTCCGGCGCTAAGTGTTCGAGGGTCCTGGCATGTCGTCGCTACGCCTAGACAAAAATGATCGTGTGCTGATCGTCGCGCCGCATCCGGACGACGAAAGCCTGGCCACCGCTGGCGTACTTCAGCGCGCGCGTCAGATCGGTGCCGCGCTACGAGTCGTTTTTGCAACCGACGGCGACAACAACCCGTGGCCGCAACGGGCAGCAGAAAAACGCTGGCGTATCGATGAAGCGGGTCGAAGGCGCTGGGGGCAAAGACGAAGAGCGGAGGCGGTGGCCGCGCTCGAGGCGCTATCGATCCCTCAAGGGTGCGCCTGCTTTCTAGCCTATCCGGATCAGGGGCTGACCTCGGAATTGATAGGCGGCGGTCATCTGCTATCCGATCTCATTACCGAAATCGATGCTTTTCATCCCAGCGTGGTGATCGCGCCTTCCCCTGCGGATCGCCATCCGGATCACAACGCGCTCGGCCTGCTGGTCTATTTCGCGCGGGAACAATTTCGTGATAGGGGGACGGAGTGGCTAAGCTATATCTTGCACGGCCGCGACCCGCAAGTGAGCACGCACGACACGGTTTTTTGTGATTTGAGCGACGCTGACCACAGCCGCAAACATGAGGCCATGCTGTGCCACGAGAGCCAAATGATTCTGAGTCGCCGGCGCTTTCTGGGCATGATCGCTCGACGCGAATGTTTTATTCGCGAAACATGCGGAAATTTTTTTTCCTATCCAGATATCGAGGTTTCGGCATCGCGCGAAAGCGGGCTGAAGGTCCATGGAAAAAGCTGGGAACTAGCCGGTGCGCGAGCTTCGGTACTAATGCAACCGCGAAACGCCGCAACAATACGGCTTTCATATTCGCGACACAAGAAACAGACTTTGGAAAGCGCGGCCTTCCCGGGAAAGCATACGTTCTGCATGATTCTGCCCCCGGCCATGATAAATGCCGCATCGGTATGGGTTAAGCTCGCCGTGCCGTGGCGCTTTCTCGATATCGCAGGTTGGCGGCATGTTCCACTTACTGCGACCCAGGCGATTCGCATACCCGATGCCGAGTTAACCGATGAAGAAAATGCTCCGATGTTCGACGAACCGAGCAGCGTCCGCATGAGGTAATCGGCGCCTAGGCGTCAACACCGACACGCCGTATTCAGCGGTACTTACAGTAATGTAAAAGATTGAAGATGATCGTCTTTTCAATAATTTCAGGATTTGCGTCGCCTATTTGTTCCCGGTAGTACGAATTCGATCTCCATCGACACACCGGCCGCGAGGTCAAAAACGCTTCGTGTGCGGCGCCGGCCACCGAAACCGGCGGTTTGGGCAGCCGCCCGCCCGGAATCGCCAGCGCGTCGCCGCGCACTCCAAATAGCCATTTGTACAACATCTCGTCATAAGTGCTTTTGGCGCTCGACAATGGGATACGCCCTGCGTGTTATAGAAGTGGACCCGGATAACTGGACAGGTGGATAAGTGGTAGCTCTGCTCTAATAGGCGACCGCGTCGCCGAGGAGCAGATGCAATGAAACGACCCCGCCGTAACCATTCAGCAACATTCAAAGCGAAAGTGGCATTGGCCGCCCTCAAAGGCGACCGTACGCTGGTCGAACTGGCCGAGCAGTTCAAGGTTCATCCCAACCAAATCGGGCAGTGGCGCCGAGCTGCTCGAACGGGCCGCCGGAGTGTTCGCCACTGCGGCCGAGAAACGGGAGGTCGGCCCGGACCTCAAAACCTTGCATGCCAAGATCGGGCAATTGGCGCTGGAGAATGATTTTTTGGCCGGCGCGCTCGGTCGCATCGGCGATGCGAGCGCAAAACGATGATCGATCCGACGCACCCATTGCCGATCGTGCGCCAGGCGCAGTTGCTCGACCTGTCGCGGTCCTCGTTGTACTACCTGCCGCAGCCGACACCGGAGTCGGATCTGACGCTGATGCGGCGGATCGACGAACTGCATCTGGAGCACCCCTTTGCCGGGGCGCGGATGCTGCGCGATCTGCTGCGCCAGGAGGGATCTACCCTTGGGCGCAAGCATGTGGCCACGTTGATGCGGCGCACGGGCATCGAGGCGCTGTACTGCAAAGTCAACACCAGTCGTCGCCGCGCCGCGCATCCGGTCTACCCCTATCTGCTGCGCGGGCTCGCAATCGAAGCGCCGAACCAGGTGGGGGCGATGGACACGACCTACATTCCGATGCGCCGTGGCTTCGTGTACCTGACCGTAGTACTCGATTGGGCGACACGCCGCGTCCTGGCGTGGCGGTTGTCGAACAGCCTCGCCGCCGATGTCGCCGTCGCAGCGCTCGAAGAGGCGATCACGAAATATGGCGTGCCCGAGATCATGAACACCGATCAGGGCAGCCAGTTCACAAGCTCCGAGTTCATCGGCGTGCTGCAGCGCCACGCCATCCGTATCAGCATGGACGGCAAAGGCTGCTGGCGCGACAACGTATTTATCGAGAAAAATAAAGCTGGTGTCAAGTTTGAAGCGCAACCCCATAACCGACCGGATTTCAGGCTGATTTGTGGCAGTGTTTTTTCTGTTCTTGTTCGAGCAACTGCGAGAACACCTCACGCGGGGTTTGGTAATCAAGGATTCTGCGCGGCCGGTTGTTGAGCGTGTTGGCGATCGCATTCAGTTGACTGCGTGTGACCTCCGAGAGGTCGATGCCTTTTGGCAGATACTGGCGGATCAATCCGTTGGCGTTCTCATTGGCGCCGCGCCAGCCTGGGGCTGTACGCATCGGCGAAGTAAACCTTGACCCCGGTGGCCTGGGTGATCTCACGATGCCGAGCCATCTCACTACCCCGGTCATACGTCATGGTTTTGCGCATGGCAGGCGCCACCTCATTCAGAACACGGCTAAAGCCGGTGAACGCAGACACTGCAGTGCAGTCCTCCATAGCGGCCAACAGGACAAAGCGGCTACTACGCTCGACCAGCGTCCCCACCGCCGAACGATTGGACGCCCCCTTCAGGAAGTCGCCCTCCCAATGGCCCGGAACGAGACGATCATCCACTTCAGGCGGGCGCACATGAATCAATACATCCTCCGCGACGAACCCGTTCTGCTTGCGGCTAGCTCCGCGTGAGCGAGGCCAGCGGTTCCTATGCCCCTGGCGCAGGTAGCTTACGAGTTGGCGTCGCAGCTCCCCGCGAGGCAGCGCGTACAAGGCGGTATAAATGGTTTCATGGCTCACGTTTCGATGATAGCAGCCGGGGTACTCGCGCTTGCGGCGACCGGCAATCTGATCGGGCGACAGTCCATTCGCCAGTTCAGTGCGTACCTGAGCGAACAGGTCGCCGTCGGATGCGAGCTTGCGTCGGCGTCGGCGGGTGAAACGCGCCAGGTGCGCGCGTGCCCCCGCCCGACCTGCCTCATACGGCAGGCAGGCGCAACCGGACCAGCTTCGATGTTCGCGAATCTCCCGTGAAATGGTGGAGGGTGCGCGCTGGAGTTCACGAGCAATCGCTTGCGAACTCCAGCCATCGCGCAACCTCAGCATGATGCAAACGCGATCAGCACAGCTCAGGTGTGTGTATTGCTGTCCCATGCAACGTCTCCTTGTGGGTAAACAAGATTGTGTTGCACTTGATTATGGAATCCAGCCAGGGTCGGGGAAACCTCAGGGGGAAACCTCAGGGTCAGATACCGTCTCGACAGTCAACCATTTTGTTGCCGAAATTCGGATCGAAGGGTTGACCGGATTTGACGA
>JACMKV010000401.1 GCA_014379915.1 Burkholderiales bacterium | reverse complement strand
GTTTTTGGTCGAACTGCCTTCGATCGCAAAGCCGGCCGAGGGGCTACCCGAGGCACCGGCGCCGCCGTTGTTGTTGGCGACGTTGTCCCGCAATTTATTACGCGAGGAATCTTCCAGCTCGATACCGTCCCTGGCGTTCCCGTCGGCCGTGTTGTCCGTGAGCCTGTTGCGATCGGAGGACTGGATTAACAGGATGCCGTGGGCTTGATTATCGTTGGCCGTGTTGTCAATGAGTCTGTTATGGGAAGAAGAAAAAAGACTGATACCGGACGCGCTAAAGATGACACTTCCACCAGGAAACTCCAGATCGCCATTAGCCGTCGCTGTATTCTCCGTGAGTTTGTTATAGGAAGAACCCTGGAGGACGATTCCGCCGGCGCGGTTACCGTTTGCCGTGTTCTCTCCGAGTTTGTTATGGGAAGATAAAGTGAGGCTGATTCCCACGGTACTATTGCGTGGCGCGTCATTATTTATGATTTTATTGTGGGAAGAATTGCTGAGCAAGATTCCAGCGCGGGCGAATCCTGTGACGTTACAGTTTTTGACAGTAACACCCTTCCTTCCATTGAGAGCGATACCGATTGTAGGAGGCCCCCCTCTAAGAGGTGTTCCCGGGCCGCTAAGGCTATGACCGTCGCAGTTCAGGGCGATGTTATCGGCGCCGATAGTGATTCCGTTACCAGAGCAACGTTGATCTTCGTCCAGTTTGGTGTCCGCGGTGATGATTTGCCCGCACAGATCGGTTGCCTGCGCTGAAAGTGGAAAACCCAGCGCCAGCGATGAAACGAGTAACAGACTTGCTTTCCGCTTGCTTGGTGATATCGACTTGTTCATTTGATTCTCCTTCTATTCAAACGTCGGCTGCGTGTTGACGCAGACAGGTGCGTGTCTTTAACTGCTGCCGTTTTTCCTGGCGCCGTAACTCGCCGCGCGCTTCCCATCCTATGCCGCTGCGCAGATTCTGTATACGTGACCTAAAGTAATAGGCTGTTGAAGCAGCGCTCGACTATGTTTCGAATAGTTTTAGTATAAGAATCAATTTGTTAGCCTCATTATTCAGGGCCCTGCAGGCACCCCGTTGCAATCGGAATCACGAGGCCGCGGCGGAGCAGCTCGCTCAGCGATTCGGTCTTCATGCGCAATGCGATGAGGATGACGTCGAGCTCGAGGTCGGGCACTTCGCCGTCCAACATTGCGTGATACAGAGCATACGCGTCGTCTTGCTCGAGATCGCGGCTGCCATGCGCGCCGCGGCCAATCTCGCGAATCAGCGAGGCGAGATTCATACTGCCGCCAGCGCTTTGCCGTTCTTTGCCGTCGATTCGACGATGCGTGCGAGTTCGGGCAGACACGCGCCGCACTCGGTACCGCAGCGCAGTTCCTGCTGCAGCGAATCGACATCGGCGCCGGCCGCCGCCAGCTTGCTGATTTCGCGTTCGGTGATCGCGTGGCAGGCGCAGACGACGCGGCCGCGATCGGCGAGGCCGGCTGGTGCG
Source organism: Burkholderiales bacterium (assembly GCA_014379915.1). Taxonomy (GTDB): domain Bacteria; phylum Pseudomonadota; class Gammaproteobacteria; order Burkholderiales; family JACMKV01; genus JACMKV01. The sequence continues at coordinate 4,118 of JACMKV010000401.1, read as the reverse complement.
GTGGCGCCGGCGCTGTAGATCCACGGCCTAAGCGCCGCCGCCTGCACGCCGTCGGCCAGCGCGTCTTTCAGCCAATCGCAACGAGCAAATTCGCCGCTTGCACGCACTGCCGTGGCATTGCCGGCGGTAACCAGCACACGCTTCTCGGCCGCGCGCCTGGCGTCGATGTAGCTGATAATGCTTGTGGCATCGACCAACGCAAATGCGGCGTCGATCTCGGCGATCAATTCGGCATTCACCGGCTTCACATTCGCCGCCGTCAGCACCACAACCGGCGCGGTACGGCCATACAGGCCAAGCGACCCATAGCCGAAGCACGCGAGCAGCGGACGCAGCGATGCCAGAAACACATTCGCGGCGCCGGCTTCGGCGGCCTCGAAGCGGCGCAGCGCGAGCAGGCGCCAGGGAAGTTCGGCCTTCGCCACCTGCACCGCCGCGTGTTTGAGTTCCGGCTGTTTCGAATGCGGACAATAGCGATCGCTGGTCAGCACGTTGATGCCCGCGCCCGACATGAACTGGCTGCCCCAGTGCATCGGCAAAAACACCTGCGCCGGCCGCATATCGGCGGATTTCTCGACGCGGATCACGAGCTCGCCGCGGCGGGTTGCAAGTTTCGCCAGATCGCCGTCTTTGAGCCCGCGCCGCTGCATGTCGTCGCCGTGCATGGACAACAGCGGTTCAGGCGCGTGATTGAACAGCCGCGCCACCGTTCCCGTGCGGCTCATGCCGTGCCACTGATCGCGCAGGCGACCGGTATTCAGATGCAGCGGATAGCGCGCATCGGTGCGCTCGACGACCGGCGCGTAGGGCGTGCTGGCGAATCGAGCGCGGCCATCTGCTGTGGCGAACATGCCGTCTTCATAAAGCCGCGGGCGCTGCGCCGCCGCTCCCTGAGGGTAAGGCCAATGATGCGGACCCTCGCGCTCGAGCAGCGCGTAGCTGAGGCCCGTGATGTCGAGATCGCGGCCGCGCGTCGTTTCCCGATGTTCGTTGAAAATTTCTTCGGTGTTGCTATACGAGAACATCGCACGAGCATGTGAACGTCCAAGCTTCGCTCCGAGCTCCAGTGCAAAATCGGCTGCGATTTTCCAGTCAGGGCGGGCTTCGAACGGCGCGCCAACGGCCGCGCGCACCCTGCTGATGCGGCGTTCCGAATTGGTGACCGTGCCGTCTTTCTCGCCCCAGCTCGTTGCCGACAATACGACATCGGCATAAGCGGTAGTGTCGGTCTGCGCAAAAGCTTCCTGTACGACGACGAATTCGGCGGTCTGCAGGGCGCGCCGCACCAGCGTCTGATTCGGCATCGACTGCGCCGGATTGGTACAGGCAATCCAGACCGCCTTGATGTCGCCGGCTGCCATCGCCTTGAACAGCTCTACCGCGGTCTTGCCCGGCTTCTGCGACAGCGATTCGATGCCCCAGAAATCCGCGATTTCGGCGCGGTGATCAGGATTGGCCAGATCGCGGTGTGCAGACAGCAAATTCGCCATCGCGCCGACTTCGCGGCCGCCCATCGCGTTCGGCTGGCCGGTCAGCGACAACGGCCCGGCGCCGGGCTTGCCGATGTGGCCGGTCGCCAGATGCAGATTGATCAGCGCAGCGTTCTTGAACGTGCCCTGTGTCGATTGATTCAAGCCCTGGCAGTACAGCGACAGCGCCGGCCCGGCGGCGAACCATTGGGCAGCCTGCACGATATCCGCGGCCGGCACGCCGCATACTTCGGCAACCACCTGCGGCGTATATTCGGCAACCGCCTGCTTCATCGCCGCCAGGCCAGTGGTATGCGCTGCGATGAAGGCCGCATCGCACCAATCGTTCCATAACATCGCGTGCAGCATGCCGTTGAACAGCGCGACATCGGTGCCGGGCAAAATCGCCAGATGCAGATCGGAGGCCTGCGCGGTATCGGTGAAGCGCGGATCGACGACGACGACTTTCAGCGCGGGATTCTTCGCCTTCGCATCCTGCAAACGGCGGAACACGATCGGATGCGCGTGAGCGGTATTGGAGCCGGCGATGAATACGCAGCCGGCTTCGGCAATATCGTCATAACACGCGGGCGGCGCATCCGATCCCAATGTCATCTTGTAGCCGGCGACGGCCGACGACATGCACAGGCGCGAATTCGAATCGATATTGTTGGTGCCGACCAGGCCGCGCGCGAGTTTGTTAAAGACGTAATAATCTTCGGTCAGCAACTGCCCCGACACATAAAACGCGACCGCATCCGGGCCATGCATGCGGATGATCCGGGCGAATTCCTCGGCGGCGAAAGCCAACGCCTGATTCCAGGTTGCGTGGTGCAACGGCTGATCGCGCGAGGCGCGCAGCATCGGATAAAGCGCGCGCGCCTCGAGCCCCGCGGTCAGATGCAGGCTCGCGCCTTTTGCGCACAGGCGGCCGAAGTTGGCCGGATGATCGGGGTCGCCGCGCACATTGGTAATGCGCGTGCCATCGGACTCGATCAATACGCCGCAGCCGACGCCGCAAAAACAGCAAGTGGATTTGATTGGGCTCATTGAGACCGGCTTAGCAATGGCTGTGCCTAATCCGGAAAACCGTTATTGTCATTCCATATCAAGGAGTAAGCGCGACAAGCGGGAGTCCGCCGATGCGAACTTATGGTGCACGAGGGATGAAATAGCGCGAACCTGGTGCATGCGAAGCGTTTGCGGCGCGTCAGACAGATGAGCACGAATGAATCAGAATCGACGTTCGTGCCTTCCCCCTCTGTAAAAGGGGGAAAAGGGGAAGAGCGAAGCGAGGGGGCATGACGCGGTGCCCATTCTTGCGGCCGTTCGCGCCAGTGCAGGACCTACATAAGCGCTATCGTTTACGACGCACCACTAAGCTGAAGTGGTGATGAATTCCGCGAGCACTGCGTTCCACGCCTCGGCAATATTTTTCCGGTTGTAGCCGCCGCCGCCGAAGCCCATGATGCGGCCGCCGGCATAGCGGTCAGCCAGTATGCGCAAGCGGCGCGCCGCATGCGCGTGGGTTGCCTCGCTGTAATTCAGGTGTGCGAGCGGATCGCCCGCCAATGAATCGGCGCCGCACTGAAACAGGAAAAATTCCGGCTTGTACTTTGTCAGCAGCGCTTCGGCTTTTTCCCACGCTGCAAAAAACTCCTTATCGCCAGCGCCGGGCCGGAGCGGGATATTCAGCTTCGTGCCTTTGGCTTTGCCACGACCGGTTTCGTCGGCGCCGCCGGTTCCGGGATAAAGATAATGACCGTCCTCGTGAATGTCTGCGAAGATCAGATCGGGGTCGTCCTGATACGAATAAAAAACCCCATCGCCGTGGTGCACGTCGATATCGATATAGGCAATGCGCTTGACACGATGCTGCGCGCGCAGGGTTTCGATCACGATGCCGATATCGTTGAACACGCAAAAGCCGGCCGCCGCATCGCGCCGCGCATGATGCAAGCCGCCGATGGGCTGGAACGTACGCGCGCAATCGTGCGCATCGTTCGCCTCGTTCGCCCCGTTCGTCATGACGCGCGCCAACCCCGCAAGCGCGGCGCCGACCACCGCCGCTGCCGCTTCATAGACGCCGACGAAAGCCGGCGTATCGCCGCCGTCGATGAAGCCGAGGCCGGTATCGGAAAGCATCCTCACGCGGTCGAGATAGCGCGGCGTGTGAAAGCGCTCGAGCTCGGTTCGAGTGGCAATGCCACCTTCGCACAGCGATACCTTGCGATCGAGACCTTGACGCACGGTTTCGCGCCAAAACGCCTGCTGGCGATCGGTTCCGAACGGATGGCCGCCCGGAAAACCGTAGGCGCCTAGCACATCGCTGACATAGAGGCAGACCTTGCTCATATCTAGGAGCCTGTCGGACTTGAAGGAAATCGGCTGCAAATCCGCCTGGCCGGTCCATATTTCGCCGCTTTTTTGGTCAATAGAATAACTATTGACCTGCAAAATCGACAAAATCTGTCCTCGCCCAGTCGAATTTTCGCTGCGATTCTTCAAGTCCGACAGGCTCCTAGGGACGCACGATGCCGGAAAAACCCAACGCCTTCAGGTTGCCGCGCGCTTGTTCGGCCGCTTCACGTGTGGCAAAAGGCCCGACGCGTACCCGCGTACGCTTGCCCTGTTTGGTTTCAACGACCT
>JACMKV010000400.1 GCA_014379915.1 Burkholderiales bacterium | reverse complement strand
GTGCCGCTCGATTCGGTGATCGAGTTCAAGCGCAACGTCTATCAGCAGGCGCTGAACGAACTGTCGCGCTATCTGCATAGCAATCACGAACGCCGGCGGCGGTTACGCTTCAACGCCTCTTGATTTTGCTTTCAGCCCGGCCATCCCAACCTTCCCCCGTCAAGGGGAAAGGGGAAGCCAACGCGGCTGAAGTGGGCCGGGGCGGGCTTTGTCTATTCCGAACTTGGTAGAACGCCGCTTTTCCCTAAAGTAAAACCAGGTTGTCCCGGTGGATCAACTCCGAGTCATCGATATAGCCTAATCGTGCTTCGATTTCCTGACTCGGGCAGCGCAGTATCTGCTTCGTCTCGGCCGAATTATAGTTCACCAGCCCGCGCGCGATCTCGCTGCCATCGGCCGCCATGCAGCTGACGACAGCGCCGCGATCGAATTCTCCATCGCAGGCGATCACGCCGATCGGCAGCAGACTTTTGCCGTCGTCGCGCAATGCGCGGACCGCGCCCTCGTCGAGCGCCAGCTTTCCGCGCACTTGCAGATGATCGGCGAGCCACTGCTTGCGCGCAGCCAAGGTCAGGGTTTGCGCCACCAGCAAGGTTCCCGCGCATTCGCCGCGCATGATGCGTAATAACACGCCGGGTTCGCGGCCCGAGGCAATCACGGTGTGGGCGCCGCTGCGCGCGGCCCGCTTGGCTGCCAGTATTTTTGTGAGCATGCCGCCGCTGCCAATTTCGCTGCCGGTGCCGCCAGCCATCTTTTCGAGTTCGCGGCCGCCAGCCCGGGCCTGGATCACCAGTTTCGCCTCTGAATTTTTGCGCGGATCGCTGTCGTACAAGCCTCGCTGATCTGTCAGGATCACCAGAAGATCGGCTTCGATCAGGTTTGTCACCAGTGCCGCCAAGGTATCGTTGTCGCCAAAGCGGATTTCATTGGTGACCACCGTGTCGTTCTCGTTGATCACCGGAATCACGTTTAACTCAAGCAGCGTGCGCAGGGTCGAACGGGCATTCAGATAGCGTTTTCGATTGGCCAGGTCGTCGTGAGTCAACAAGATCTGCGCGGCGTGCAGCCCGTGCTGACGAAAGCACGATTCGTAGGCTTGTACCAGGCCCATCTGCCCGACCGCTGCCGCTGCCTGCAGATCGTGCACCGCGACTGGACGCTTTTTCCACTGAAGTCGCTGCATACCCTCGGCGATCGCGCCGCTTGAGACCAGAACCACTTCCTTGCCAAGGTGTTTGAGCGCGGCGATTTCTTCGGCCCAGCGTGCCATCGCGGCACGATCGAGGCCGCGACCTTCGTCTGTCACAAGGCCACTGCCGACTTTTACGACAAGACGCCGAACTCTGCCTAAAACACGGCTGACGTCGGGCTCGGTTTCGGCGACGGAAGAGTCGCTCATAGAAGGCTCACTGAGGGATTGTGGGGCTTTTGCTTTTTGAAATCTCTCAAGGCACAGAAGACCACGGAGGACACAGATTCGCCGGGAAGATCAAAGCAAAAGCGTCCGCTTTTGAGTTTTCTCTCTGTGTTCTCTGTGATCTCTGCGGCAAGGCCTTGGCCGCGTTTATTCGGCCTTGGCTTCGTCCGCGTGCTGCTCCAGATGCTCCATGATAGCGAAGACCAGTTCGCGGCAACCTTCGCCAGTCAGCGCGGAAATAACGAAGCTCTTCTCCGGCGTGCCATAGCGCTCGAGGAAATCGTCGACGCGGCGCTGGCGTTCGTCCGCCGCAACAAGATCGACCTTGTTGAGCAGCAGCCAGCGCGGTTTTCGATACAGGGCCTCGTCATATTTACGCAATTCTGCGACGATCGTGCGCGCATCGGCGGCCGCGTCCGATTCGTCGAACGGCGCAATATCGACGAGATGCAGCAGCAGCCGGGTACGGACAAGATGGCGCAGAAACTGGTGGCCGAGCCCGGCGCCTTCCGCGGCGCCCTCGATGAGACCGGGGATATCGGCAATCACAAAGCTTTTATCGTAATCGACGCGGACGACGCCGAGGTTTGGATGCAGGGTCGTGAACGGGTAATCGGCTACCTTGGGACGCGCCGCTGAGACTGCCCTGATAAAGGTCGATTTGCCGGCATTGGGCATACCGAGCAGGCCGACATCAGCCAATACTTTGAGCTCGAGGCGAAGCATGCGGATTTCGCCAGGTTCTCCCGGAGTGGTTTGGCGCGGCGCGCGATTCGTGCTGGATTTGAAATGCAAATTGCCGAGCCCTTTGGCGCCGCCCTTGGCCAGCAAGGCCTGCTCGCCATGCTGCGCCAGATCCGCGATCGATTCGCCGCTTGTCTGGTCGGTGATTACCGTGCCAACCGGAACGCGCAGGACAATATCGTCGCCACTCTTGCCGTAGCAGTCCGCGCCGCGTCCGCGCTCGCCGTTTTTGGCGCGGTGAATTCGCGCGAATCGGTATTCGACCAAGGTATTGATATTGCGATCGGCGATGGCGTAGATGCCGCCGCCGTGGCCGCCATCGCCGCCATCGGGCCCGCCTCTGGGGATATATTTTTCGCGCCTGAAGCTCGCCGAGCCGTCGCCGCCCCTGCCGGCGATGACTTCGATCACGGCTTCGTCGATAAACTTCATGCAGTCACGCCTTAACAGCCTGTTAACTGATTGCCCAGCAGCCCCAGACGAAATTACTACTGCAAACAAAAAAGCCCTATCGCTCGCGACAGGGCTTTTTGGTGCGGCTCGGATTCAGGCCGGCACGACGCTCACGACCTTGCGCTTCTGTTCGCCTTTGACCGAGAACTCGACTTTGCCATCGATTTTCGCGAATAGCGTGTGGTCCTTGCCCATGCCGACATTGCCGCCCGGGTGAACCTTGGTCCCGCGCTGGCGAATGATGATGCTGCCCGCGGGAATCAGTTCGCCGCCGTACGCCTTGACGCCGAGCATCTTGGGATTGGAATCGCGACCGTTGCGCGAACTGCCGCCCGCTTTCTTGTGCGCCATAGTTTATCCTTGCTGAGCCGAAATGCTGTTGATCTGGATTTCGGTGTAATTCTGGCGATGCCCTTGCGTCTTGCGGTAGTGCTTGCGCCGGCGCATTTTGAAGATTTTGATCTTCTCGCCGCGGCCGTGCGAAATAACCGTCGCCTTGATGGTCGCACCGGAAACCAGCGGGTTGCCGAAGGAGAGCTTGTCGCCGTCGGCGACCATCAAAATCTGGTCGAGCACAATCTCCGCTCCGACTTCCTGCGAGATTGTTTCGACCTTCAGTTTTTCACCAGAAACGACGCGGTACTGCTTGCCACCGCTTTTGATTACCGCGTACATGACTACTCCAGCCGGACATCCGCAAGCCGCGCATTTTATAGGATAAGAATTTTTGCGTCAAAACCGACTGTATTTCAATTTCTGTCGGAACCCCTGGTTTTTCCGTTCTCAGCGACAGGCTGAGTATAATGGCTGCTCTTCCTGACTCGCCTCGCCCCGTGTCCGAGAACGTCGCAATCGACATTCCCAAGATAGATTCCCTGCAAGCGATTCGTCGCTTCATCGCGGACGATATGACGGCGGTCGACCAGGTAATACGGGCGCGTCTGCATTC
>JACMKV010000399.1 GCA_014379915.1 Burkholderiales bacterium | reverse complement strand
TTATTATTGCGCGCAAAATTGCTCGCACCGCATGGTCTATCTATCACCACAACACAACCTTCCGTCCGGAACGCCTCACAAAATGCTTGACGTGAACCATAGAATCTCATGGCCTTCCCCAAGACCTCTGACGATTGGAAGGGGCGAGAAAAGTCTTGTAACGCCGCGGCAAAAATATGTTCGCTTAATGCCGCCACTGCCTCAAGTGACATCATTCGCAGGCAGGATAGAACTGTTCTGCACGGTCACGCACCGCGGGAAAAAGATCGCCGACCACGACGGCCCGCAGCGATGCGGGCATTGGTCGTGAGGCCGATCTTCTTTCTAAGATAAGTCTGGCAGATGAAATCGGGTAAGACACGGTAACCTTCGTAAGCGCAACGAACCGCATTAATTCATCGCTCGCGCAAGGCGAGTCCGACTGCAGTTCGCCCACCTCGCGATCTCTCTCTCAATGCGAAAACGTTTCCAGACACCCCACCAATTGTTGAGAAGCTCGGTGACCGTAACGAAAAATTAGGGTCAGGCTGTCCGCTTCTTCCATCGTTAAAGCATATCCCGGCGCGCTTGTTCCGCGCGAGCCGCGCCGATGGCGGTCTTCACGTCGTTTCTTCTTCGGGAGGCGGCAGAACCGCGGGCATTCAGAGCGACTGAATCCACAATTCGCGGCACCGGCCCTTTGCCGTGAAGATGTGTTCGTCTTCCTCGTCCTCGACCTCTTCAATCGCGGCTGTTAACGCCTTCACCCAGCTCGGTTTCCAGCAGTCGTTAACCTGTTCGTTCATTTTTTTCCTCAGTGGTTTTGACTATCAGATGAATAACCGCTGCGTCTTTACAAGCGTCTCCTGTCAACTTCGAGCACGAAAACCTCACCAAGCGCGCAACGCCGTGAAATCCAAACCTCATCTCCAGAGTCAAGCGCCTGGCCGAAATGATAATTGTGAGTAAACGATAGTAACAATTAACACGTGAGATTCAATGAGGAAACGGTTCAAACTGTGGGCAGGATGTGGCGTCTTCCCCCTGGCGTGTGCCTTGATGACAAGGCGGTACTAAACGATCGGCGGGTCAGTCTCGCGCTCGAAATGCCGATGCTTGGCCAGCGCCAGCGTGAATGCTGTAATGGCATCGTCGGTTTCTTCGGGCGAACTCGTCACCAATCCTGGGTCCGCTTCACCGGAAGGTAGCTCCAGCGCTATACCCGCCGCTTCCAGTAGTTCAGAAGATGCGCCAAGGGCAAAAATCGGCTTGCAGTGCCGGTACTGGTCCTTGATAAAATCCATAAGATGACCGTCGGAAGCGAGCGCTGACAAGTCTTTGCCGTCGGGTAGCACCAGCGCGTCGAACAGCACGGAGGGTGCTGCTTCCATCGAGATTTCGATGCTGATCTCAGCAGCCGTTGTCTGTACGACACCAAGTTTTTTGCCGACGAAGCGGGGCGTCGCGCCGGCTTCGGCCAGCGCTTGGTACACCGCCAACAGCGAATCGCCTGTAACACCATCGGCTACGATCACGGCGACGCGCCGCGTGCGGATGCTGCCATCGCCTGGCCGAAACAACAGCGACAGCGCGGGTGATGCTTCTACTTCAGGAGCGGCCGGATTTTCGAGCGCTTTGGGCATGGCTTCGGGCACCTCCATGCCGAGGCCGTCGGCAATCCCGGCGACGAGATCATCATCCACGTTCGCCAGCATCGAAAGCATGCGTTCGCGCACCGCATTGGTCTGCACGCGGGTGAGTTCGAAGCGGAACGCGGCGATGATGTGCGCTTGCTCCACCGCTGACTGACTGTTGTAGAACAGCCGCGCCTGGGTGTAATGGTCGGCGAACTTCTCCGGCTTGCCGCGCAGCTTGTCCTCGTGTATCGGTTGGGGAAACGACGTGAAACCCTGCATTCCCGCCTGAAACGGGCAGCCGCCGCCGAGCGAATTGGGCTCGTAGGAAACGCGCCCGCGCGGAATGGCCTGGCGGTGGATGCCGTCGCGCTGGTTGTTGTGCACTTGGGCAATCGACGCGTTGATCGGAATCTCGTGGAAGTTGGGCCCGCCGAGCCTTGATAACTGCGTGTCCTGGTAAGAAAAATTGCGCCCCTGCAGCAGCGGATCGTTGCTGAAGTCGATGCCGGGCACCACATGCTGGGTGCAGAACGCGACCTGCTCGGTTTCCGCAAAGAAATTGTCGGGATTGCGGTTCAGCACCATCTTGCCGACGGACTTGAGCGGCACCAGTTCTTCGGGAATGATCTTGGTCGCATCGAGCACGTCGAAGCTGAAGCCTTCGGCTTGCTCTTCGGTGAAGATTTGCAGCTGCATTTCCCATTCGGGGAAGGCGCCGGCTTCGATCGCTTCCCACAGATCGCGGCGATGAAAATCGGAATCGGCGCCGCTCAACTTGACGGCCTCGTCCCACACCAGCGAATGGGTGCCGGCAACCGGCTGCCAGTGGAACTTGACGAATACCGACTCGCCCTGCGCATTGACCAGGCGGAAGGTGTGCACGCCGAAGCCCTGCATCATGCGGAAGCTGCGCGGGATGGCGCGATCGCTCATGACCCACATCAGCATGTGCGTGATCTCGGGCATCAGGCTCGCGAAGTCCCAGAACGTGTCATGCGCGCTGGCAGCCTGCGGCATGGCGTGGTGAGGCTCGGGTTTGACCGCATGCACGAGGTCGGGAAACTTGATCGCGTCCTGGATGAAGAACACCGGCATGTTGTTGCCGACCAGATCCCAGTTGCCTTCGTCGGTGTAGAACTTGACGGCGAAGCCGCGCACGTCGCGCGCCAGGTCGGTGGACCCGCGTTCGCCTGCGACGGTGGAAAAGCGCACGAACACCGGTGTGATTTTGCCGGCCTTCGCGAATGGCGCCGCCTTGGTGTATTCGGTCAGCGCTTCGTAGCATTCGAAGTAGCCGTGCGCGCCTGAGCCGCGGGCATGCACGACGCGCTCCGGAATGCGCTCGTGATCGAAGTGGGTGATCTTCTCGCGCAGAATGAAGTCTTCAAGCAGCGTCGGCCCGCGCAAACCCGCTTTGAGCGAATTCTGGTTATCGGCGATCAGCGTGCCCTGATTGGTCGTCAACATGCGCCCGCCGGAATCGACGCGCACGCGATCGAGCGGCGCGTTGGCCGGATTGATTCCCTGGGGAGGCGTTCCTGCGCCGACCTTGTCGGAGGCGGTCGTTTCGCTCGCTGTACTGCCGGTCGCGGCTGGTGTAGACGGCTCGGCCGTCGCACCTTCCGGCGGCGCCAGCGCGGCGTCATGTCCGTGCTCGGCAGCCTTGTTCACGTTGTACGGCATTGCCGCCGAAAGCGCCTGGGTCGCCGTCATCTTGTCGGCCAGAATCGTTTCCCTTGCCGCATCGCGCGGCGGTGTGCTGTTCGTGTCCGCAATGGGATGGGAGGACGGCCTTGCCGCGCCACCCACTGCATAGGGAGTCGATGGGCCGGCCATCGTATTCTTGGCGAAAGCGGAAGCTGTCGCGCTCTGGTTGCTTTTGCTCGGCGGATTGCGTTTGCCGCCAGTCGGTTTTTTGGTAGCCATGGAATTCCTCTCGGGGGGAGTTGAGATGGAGCGGAGGGACAGGATCGCAGCTGGTACTTATCTGCGGCGATGCTCGAAGCAGGAAAATTTTAAAACAAAAAGGCCGCCTGTGGCAGCCCTCCCGGGGGATTCTGAACCTATCGATTCAGAATACATCGTGACTTCAAAACCAAAACGCACCTCGGTAAATTCGGGTTTGGCCCAAGCCATGGCCGTCTCCTAAGGTTGTTTGTGTAAAATCTGGATAGCAATTGCAGTTTGCGCGTCATCCCGGATGGTGCGATAGGGTGAAAGCCTTTATTGCGATCTAGTGATTTTCATGTCCCTTAGTGATTTCCTCGGGCGCATCCAAACCCATGAAGATCGCCACCTACAATGTCAACGGTATCAAGAGCCGGCTCCCCAACCTGCTGGAATGGCTGGCGCGTGAGCAGCCCGACGTGGCCTGTTTGCAGGAGCTCAAGGCGCTGGACAGCGCTTTTCCGGCGGTTGAGATCGGCGAGGCTGGCTATCACGCGCTGTGGAAGGGCCAGCGCTCCTGGAACGGTGTGGCCATCCTGGCGCGGGGCAGAGAGCCGGTCGAGATCCGCCGAGAACTGCCAGGCGACTCATCGGACGAGCACAGCCGCTACCTGGAGGCGGCCGTCAATGGCATCGTGGTGGCCTGCCTGTACCTGCCCAACGGCAATCCGCAGCCCGGTCCGAAGTTCGACTACAAGCTGGCCTGGTTC